>CAYVPZ010000281.1:0-6498 GCA_964453955.1 uncultured Solibacteraceae bacterium
CCCCTGCAGCACCAGAGCGCTGATGCACTCGGTCGGCTCCGGGGCGGTGACGGTATCCAGATCGAAAATCTTCTCCGCGTCGTGCGCGGCAAACTCGGGGCGCAGGCGGTACCCACTCTGCCCGATTTCTCCGATGCCGCGCCACTTCCGGTCGGCCACCTCGAATACCCGCTCCATGATGCGCCGCGCCCCAGCGTTGCCTTCCCTCGTAACTGACCGCGCATACTGGTTCTCCACCTCGGCGCGGCCGTCTTCGAGCTGGCCCACCAGCATCAGAATGGCTTCCAGAAGATCGAGCGGCTCGAACCCGCCCACCACCATGGGAACGTGAAACTCGCTCGCCAGCGCCTCGTATTCCCGGTAGCCCATCACCGTGCACACGTGGCCCGGAGCGATGAAGCCCTGCACGCGATTCGCGGGCGACTGGAGCAGCAGGCGAATGGCCGGCGGCACCAGCACGTGCGAAACCAGCGCGGAGAAGTTCGCGAGCCCTTCCCGATGCGCCTGCCACACGGCCATGGCGTTGGCCGGCGCGGTGGTCTCAAAGCCCACGGCGAAGAACACCACCTTGCGCTCCGGCATGGCCCGCGCCAGCTTCAGCGCATCCATGGGCGAATAGACGATGCGCACGTCGCCGCCCGCCGCCTTCACGCGGAACAGGTCCGCGTGCGAACCCGGTACCCGCAGCATGTCGCCGTAGGAGGCGAACGTGACATCCGGCCGCGAGGCGATGGCCACGGCCTTGTCGACCACCTCCAGCGCGGTGACACATACCGGGCATCCCGGGCCGTGCACCAGCTCCACGCCCGGCGCCACCAGCCCGTCGATGCCGTAGCGCATCAGCGTGTGCGTCTGGCCGCCACAGATCTCCATCAGCACCCAGCGGCGGGTAACGCGGGCGCGAATCTGCTCCACCAGCGCCTGGGCGATTTTCGGATCGCGGTATTCGTCGAGGTACTTCACGGCGGCCCGATCCCTTCTTCCGCCAGCACGCCCATCTCTTCGAGCAGCCCAAACGTGCGCCGGGCCTCCTCGGCATCCACGCGGCTGATGGCGAAGCCCACGTGCACGATCACGTAATCGCCGGGGACGGCCTCGGGGACAAAGTCGAGGTACACCTTGCGCGTGATGCCGCCGAACTGCACATTGCCGACGCGAAAGCCGCCCAGCTCCTCGCTGTCGACGATCTTACCCGGGATGGCCAGACACATAGGTTAAACTTCCTTCCAGCGCGCGCCGCGCGCACGCCACCGCTTCCCGCACGCTACACGCCACCGCGTCCGACAGTCCGACGCCGGTACGAACCTGTTCCGGTTCGATACCCACTATGATGGTACGCTCCGGCAGGTCTCCCAGCAGGCTGGCCGCGGCCAGCAGTTCCCCCGCGTTTCCCTCGTGCGCCGTGGTGGGGCGGCGTGAGCGGAGGCGGCAGGCGTCGCCGGGGGTCAGCACATGCACCGTTCCCGGCGGGGCGCCCAGCGCGATGGCATCCAGGATTACGGCCGCGCGCCGCCCACTCAGCACGCCCAGCAGCGCCAGCCCCTGGGTTCCGCCGTCCACGAACTCCACCTCGCCGCTCCACCCCGCCGCTTCGCGCTCGAGCGCGTCGAGAATCGCGGCGCCCACGCCGTCGTCGCAAAGCAGCGTGTTGCCCAGAGCCAGCACAACCGTGTCAGCCCGCGGCGATTCGAAGTGGGGCAGGCTCTCAGCCTGCCTCTCAACTGGCCCAGCGGTCGACATCGATATCGCCCTTCTCGTAGAACTTGTAGCCGGAGATGATGGACGAAATCAATCCGTTCTTGTACTGGTATGAGTCGAAGAACACGACGTACAGGTGGAAAATCAGGAACACGATGAACGTCCAGGCCAGCATATGGTGCCACATCCGCGCCTGGTAGGATCCGCCGAGCAACGGGACGATCCAGCCGAGCATACGGTCCCAGAATCCGCCGGGCTTCGTCTCGGAGTAGATGGCGAACCCGGTGAGGATGTCCGCCCATCCGAGGAAGATGACGAAGGTGGTATAAGCGAGGCCGGCCAGCGCATTGTGGCCCAGGTGCACGCGGCCGCGTTCGAGCCCCAGGTACAAGGTCAACTGGCGGCGCAGGTCCAGCCACCAGCTTCGGCGCCACACGAACGGGAACCCCGAGCGGGCGTAGTTGTTCCCCACCCAGAACCAGTAGGAGCGCACCAGAAAGCTGAAGAGAAGCACGAAGGCGGCGGCGAAGTGGATCTCCCGCACGCGCCCCATCACGAAGTGGAAGGCGGGTTCGCCGTTGGGGGCCAGCACCGGGTGGGCGATGTACAGCCCGCTGGCGAACAGAACGGTGAGCGAGAGCGCGGTCATCCAATGCGTCAGGCGCACCGGCCATTCCCACACGTATTTACTCCCGTAGATGAACTCTGCCATGGCGCCTCCTAGCGGATCACCACCTCGGCCAGCGTTTCCCCGTCCGGACCCAGCACGTGCGACGCGCAGGCCAGGCACGGATCGAAGGAATGGATGGTTCGCAGGATTTCCACCGGACGTTTCGCGTCCGCCATGGGCGTGCCCAGCAGCGCGGCTTCGTACGCGCCGTGCTGCCCCTGGCCGTCTTTGGGCGACGCGTTCCACGTGGAGGGAACCACAATCTGATAATTGGCGATGCGCTTGTCCCGGATGTGGATCCAGTGGCACAGCGCGCCGCGCGGGGCTTCCGTAAAGCCGTAGCCTTTGGCTTCGGCCGGCCAGGTGGACGGTTCCCACTTGCTGGTGTCGGCCGTGGCCGTGTCGCCGCTCTTGATATTGGAGACCAGGTGGTTGTACTCGTCCAGCAGCCAGCGGACCGCCAGGCGAGTCTCCAGCCCCCGGGCCGCCGTTCGGCCCAGCGTGGAGAACAGCGCCGTGGCCGGCACGTTCAGGCGGCCCAGCGCGTCGCTCACCACGTCCTTGAACTCGGTTTTACCGCTGGCATAGCCAACCAGCATCCTGGCCAGCGGTCCTACCTCCATGGCGTGACCCCGCCAGCGGGGCGACTTCAGCCAGGAGTAACCGCCGTTCTCGTCGAGCTGTTTGTAAGGCGGCTGCGGACCGGTGTAGTTCGGCTCGGTTACGCCGTCCCACGGGTGGAGGGAGGTTTTCCCGGCTGGATACGAATACCACGAATGAGCGATCTCTTCCTGGATCTGTGCCGGATCGGCCGGATCCACCGGAAGCACCTCCGCGAGGTTCTTGTTCAATATGATCCCGCGAGGGAAGCGGAAGTGCGATGGGTCGCCGATGCCGTTTTGCGGCACATCCCCGTACACCATGTAATTGCCCAGCCCGCCGCCGATGGTGGTCCATTCCGGATAGAACGAGGCGATGGCCAGCAGGTCGGGAATGTACAGTTGCTCCACTACGTCGAAGGCTCCCTGGATACAGTGGTGCACCATGTCCAGCCGCTCCATGTTGATGGCGTTGTCGCTCTGCATGGAGATGGCCGAGGCCATGCCGCCCACCAGGTAGTTCGGATGCGGGTTCTTGCCGCCGAAGACAGTGTGGATTTTGGCTATTTCTTTCTGCCATTTAAGAGCTTCCAGATAATGCGCCACGGCCATCAGATTGGCTTCGGGAGGCAGCTTGTATGCCGGATGGCCCCAGTACGCATTCTGGAAGATGCCGAGCTGGCCGGACGCCACGAACTTGGTCACCGTGGACTGGATGTCGCTAAAGTAGCCCGGGGAAGAGTACGGCCAGGAGGGCGATACCTTTTGCGCCAGCGTCGCCGTGGCGCCTGGACTCGCTTTCAGGGCGGAAACCACGTCCACCCAGTCGAGCGCGTGCAGATGGTAGAAGTGGATCACATGGTCCTGCACCATCTGGGTGAGGTACATGATGTTGCGGATGATATCGGCGTCCGGGGGAACGGTGATGCCCAGGGCATTCTCCACCGTGCGGACCGAAGCCAGCGCGTGCACCGTGGTGCACACGCCGCAAATGCGCTCGCAGAACGCCCAGGCATCCCGCGGATCGCGCCCCTCGAGAATCACTTCAATGCCACGCCACATGGTCCCCGACGACATGGCGTCGCGGATGGTGCCCCGCTCATCCAGCATCGCCTCCACGCGGAGGTGGCCTTCAATGCGGGTAATGGGATCGACAACAACCCGGGTCGACATAGGTCACTTCTCCTCTTCCGCGGCCGGCGGCTTCTCCGGCTCCGCTTCCCCCGGTTTCACACGCTGGCCCAGCTTGCGGGCAGCAAACGAGACAAGGTGCGCGCCCACGCCCACCGCCGTCACCCCGGCGAGGACTTCGCCGATGGTGTCGGGCGTGGCCTCGATGCCCGGCACAATGACGTTGGACAGGCGCTGATAAAATGGCCCGTTGTCCCAGAACTCCGCCTCGCTGCACCCGATGCAGCCGTGGCCGGAGCCGATGGGGAAGGAGACGCCGTTGTTCCACTTGAAGGTGGAACAGGAGTTGTACGTCGTGGGCCCGCGGCAGCCCATCTTGTAGAGGCACCAGCCGCGGCGCGCGCCGTCGTCGTCCCACGCTTCCACGAACTGGCCGGCGTCGAAGAACGCGCGCCGGTAGCACTTGTCGTGAATGCGCTGGCCGTAGAACATCTTCGGACGGCCCGTGCGATCGAGCTCGGGAAGGGCGTCGAACGTGAGAATGTAGGTGAGCACCCCGGTCATCACCTCGGCAATCGGCGGACAGCCGGGGACATTAATGATGGTGCGATGCGGGATGAGCTTGTGGATGGGTTTGGCGCCGGTGGGGTTGGGCCGCGCGGCCTGCACGCACCCGTTGGACGCGCAGGAGCCCCAGGCCACAATGGCTTTGGCCTGCTCGGCGGTTTCGAGCAGGATGTTCAGGAAGGTGTCGCCGCCGACGGTGCAATAGACGCCGCCGTCGCGCGTGGGGGCGTTGCCCTCCACGGCCAGGATGTACTGACCCGGATACTCCTTCATGATCCGCTTGCGGATCTCCTCCACCTGGAAGCCGGCAGCGGCCTGCAGGGTGTCGTCGTAATCGAGCGAGATCATGTTCAGGATGATGTCCTGAGCGATGGGGTGGGAGGAACGGATGAACGATTCGCTGCAACAGGTGCATTCCAGACCGTGCAGCCAGATCACCGGGATGCGGGGTTTGGTTTCCATGGCCGCCACCACTTTGGGGACCATGGAACATTCGAGGCCCAGAGCGGCTGCGGTTGCGGTACAGAACTGTAGAAAACTCCTTCGATCGACTCCGTGCTTCTCGAGCACTTCGTAGGTCGACGGTTTGGGGCGAGGGTGGATCATCGAGGACGCCTCCTCTCCTTACGGGCCGAACTGGCCGGGAGATAGCAATCGTGCAGCCGAAGCGATTTTGCTTGCAAAAGAGGTATTTCCCGACATGGGCCATGTGACCGATAGCGTCAAGCCACCCACCGGGGTGCGGGAAACCGCTACTGGATATCTCAACAAGCTATGGCAATCCGCTCGCCCACCCACGGCAGTGTGGCAAAATCCTGCATTACCACGCGCAACCCAGGGTCGCCGCCGAGCTGCGATTGGCAGCTCGGGTATCGGATGTCGAAGCTTGCCATTTTGTACCGCAGAGTGGTACAGTAACTCAAGATGGACTTGCGGAATGCTGGTGAGCTTTCGGGATGACTGGTTGAGCGAGTTCTTCGTCGAGGACGTTCGATCGAAGAGAATCCCATCCGATCTGGAGAGCCGCCTGTTCCGCAAGATCCAGATGATCGACGATGCGACGACGGATCAGGATTTGCGGGTGCCACCCGGCAACCATTTCGAAAAACTGCGGGGCAATCTGGAAGGCTTCCATTCGATCCGCGTCAACCAGCAATGGCGGCTCATCCTTCGATGGGATGGCGGCCGGGGTGAAGCGACGGGCGTCTATCTGGACGCACATGCCTATTTCTGAGGTGGCCCATGGTGACGACGAAACGTAAGCCTGCGAGCGTTGGCGAGATTCTGATGGAAGAGTTCATGGAACCGATGGGACTGACGCAGGGCGCGCTGGCCGGCGCGATGGGCGTGCAGCGCAAGCACGTGAACGAGTTGTGCAACAACCGCAGGGCCGTGACCGCCCCGACCGCGCTCATCCTTGCTCGCGTGTTCGGCAACAGCCCTGACTTCTGGCTGAACGTGCAGCGGCGCAGCGATTTATGGGAGGCCATGAACTCGCCGCGCGAACGCGAACGCATCGAACGGGCCCGGCCGCTGAATGCCGCCGCGTGACGTGCGCCACCATGCCGGCCATTTCGTCCCGCCAGTGATAATCTGGGCGAATGCTCAAGCCGGGTCCGGATGCCTGACCTGATTGTTCGCAGGCAAATTCGCGTCTCCGGCATCGTCCAGGGGATCGGCTTTCGCCCGTTCGTGTACCGGCTGGCGCAGAGGTTCCGCCTTCACGGCTGGGTGCTGAACACTTCCGAAGGCGTACGGATTGAGGTGGAGGGCAGCCCGGATGCCCTCGATCACTTCTGCGAAGGGCTGGCGCAAGAACACCCGCCGTTCGCG
>CAYVPZ010000282.1:0-6498 GCA_964453955.1 uncultured Solibacteraceae bacterium
CGGCTACACCAACGCCCTGCGCGTGGCGGAAGCGCAGAAGGCGATTGCGCGCAGCGCGCTGCTGCCCACGGCCTCCATGCATCTTCTGGGCGACGAACAGCAGTCCGATCTGGCGGCGTTCGGATTCGGCGGTTTCCCGGGCTTCCCGGCGGTGGTGGGCCCGTTCCACTTTTTCGATCTGCGGGCGGGCGTGGCCATGAACGCGCTGGACTTCACCTCTTTGAACAACAACCGCGCCGCGGCTGCGAATCTGAAAGCCACGCAACTGGCGGCGAAAGACGCGCGCGACCTGATTGTGCTGGCGGTCAGCGGGACCTACCTGCAGGCGATTGCCGCCGCATCGCGCGTGGACTCGGCAAAGGCGCAGGTGAACTCGGCCGACGCGGTCTACCAGCAGGCGGCGGATCGCAACAAAGCCGGCACGAATGCGCGCATCGACGTGCTGCGGTCGCAGGTGGAGTTGCAGGTACAACAGCAACGGTTGCGCTCGCTCGAAGCCGACCTGGCGAAGCAGAGGCTGAATCTCGGGCGGCTGATCGGTCTCCCTCCGGGACAGGAGTTTATTCTGACCGACGCCGTGCCGTACGCTCCGCTGGAAGGGCTGGACCTCACGCAGACGCTCGCGCGCGCGTACAAGAACCGCGCCGATCTGCAAGCCGCTCAGGCACAGGTGGAGGCGGCCGAGCATGCGCGTGCGGCGGCGGCGGCGGAACGTCTGCCGTCGGTCGGTGTTGCCGCGGACTACGGCGTCATCGGTGTCGCTCCGGACAACTCGCACGGCACCGTCACCCTGACCGCTAATCTGCACGTGCCCATTTTCGATGGCGGCAGGATTCAGGGCGACGTGGATCAGGCCAGTGCCGCGCTCGATCAGCGCCGGGCCGAAGTGGCCGACCTGCGCGGGCGCATCGATTACGAGGTCCGCTCGGCATTCGTCGATCTGCAGGCTGCGGTGGATCAGGTGCGCGTCTCGCGCAGCAGCGTGGACCTGGCCGCGGAAACTCTGACCCAGGCGCGCGACCGTTTTGCGGCGGGCGTGGCCGACACCATCGAAACGGTGCAGGCGGAGGAGTCGGTGGCCGCGTCCAATGAAGATTATATTTCGAGCTTATATTCGTATAATCTCGCCAAAGTGACGCTCGCCCGAGCCATGGGCGTGGCGGAAGAGTCCATGAAGCAGTTATTTCCGGAGAAATGAAAAGCTCGTTCCAAACTCATGCTCAAACAAAACGCGGTACGCATCATCGTCGGCGCTGTTGTGGTGGCCGGTCTGGCCATCGGCGGGTGGTTCCTCTGGCAGTACTTCAGTTCGTAT
Organism: uncultured Solibacteraceae bacterium; assembly: GCA_964453955.1. Taxonomy (GTDB): domain Bacteria; phylum Acidobacteriota; class Terriglobia; order Bryobacterales; family Bryobacteraceae; genus CAWACP01. The sequence continues at coordinate 1,316 of CAYVPZ010000282.1, forward strand.
GAATCCACGGACGACGCCGAAATCGACGGCCATGTGTACCCGGTGAGCGCACGGATTGCCGGCACTCTCAAGGCGGTTTACGTGGAGGAGAACCAGCAGGTGAAAGCCGGGCAGTTGCTGGCCGAGATCGACCCGGCCGATTACCAGACCGCGCTGGCGCATGCCCAGGCCTCGGTGGAGGAATTCGCGGGCGAAGCGGCCGCCGCGACCCCCAACGTTCCCATGACCCAGACCACCACCTCCACCAGCATCGCCACCTCCGGGGAAGGCGTGACGGCGGCACAGGCGACGCTGGCCGCGGCCAGGCACAATCGGGAAGCGGCGGTGGCGCGCCTGCGGCAGGCGGAAGCGGACAACACCGTGGCCCAGGCCGACCTGGCCCGCTACGCGGCCCTCGTCCAAAAGGAGGAGGTGTCGCGGCAGCAGTACGACCGGCAGGTGGACGTGGCGAAATCGGCCGAGGAAAATGTGGCGGGCAACCGCGCCGCCGAAGCCGCCGCGGCACAGCAGGTAGCGGAGGCCGAAGCGAGGCTCCGTCAGGCCGAGAGCATGGCGGCCCAGGCCACCAGCAATGCCGAGCACCAGGTGGCCATCCAGAGCGCCACGGTGCAGCAGAAAAACGGCAAGGCGGCGGAAGCGAAGGCGCAACTCGATCAGGCGCGGCTGGATCTTTCCTATACGAAGATCTACGCGCCGGCCGATGGCGTGGTGGGCCAGAAGAACGCGGAGATCGGCATGCGCGTGCAACCCGGCCAGGAGCTGCTGGCGGTGGTGGAGTTGCGCGACATCTGGGTGACCGCGAATTACAAGGAGACGCAACTGCGCCGCGTGCGGCCGGGCCAGCCGGTGAGCATTCACGTGGATACGTTCAACACCGACTACGACGGCTACGTGGAGAGCATGCCCGCGGCGACGGGAGCCCAGTTCAGCCTGCTGCCGCCCGAGAACGCCACCGGCAACTACGTGAAGGTGGTGCAGCGGCTGGGTGTGCGCATCCGCTTCCACGGCCGCGTTTCGCCCGACGAGCGGCTGCGGCCGGGCATGTCGGTGGAAACGAAAATCCGCTTGCGCTAATAATTGGCCGCCGATTAACGCCGATATAGCGCCACGGGACTTATTTATCAACCCGTGGCAAAAGTTGCCGCAGGCCAAAGGCCTGCTCCACAAGGACCGCAGACCATTCATCTGCCGTTGTGGAGCAGGCGTTTTCGCCTGCATGTCGGCGTTCATCGGCGTTCATCGGCGGCTAATTGTTCGTCACCGGCAATAATTCGCACTCCCCCGATTTCGCCGGCCACGGCCACCGCCGCGGCGAATTCCGGCTCGCACTCCAGCGCCTGCAGAGACCAGCGGTCGGCTTCTTGCGCATCCGGGCGGGTGGCCACCAGCCGCGCCGGCTCGCCCGGCCCGAGGGTCACCTCAAAACTGTCCAGCGCGATGGACAGGCCCTCACCGCGCGCCTTGATCCACGCCTCCTTGCGCGTCCAGCAGTCGAAAAATGCCCGCGCCTGCTGGGCGGGTGGAAGACCGGCCAGCGTCCGCGCCTCCGCCGGGGAGAAGAAGCGTTGGGCGATGCGCTCGCCAATCACTTCTTCCCGAATTCGTTCGATGTCCACGCCAACGGCGCGACCGCGCGTCACCGCCGCCAGCGCGATCCCGTGCGAATGCGACAAGTTGAAACACACCTCCGACCCGGGCAGTTCGGGCTTGCCAAATTCGTTGTAGGCAAACACCAACGCGTGCGGGGGAGCGCCCGTGTAGCGGTTCAGCAGCGTGCGCAGGACGCCGCGGCCCACGATGTATCGCTCGCGGCCGCGCTCCACGCGAAACCGGTCCGCGCGCGCCAGTTCGTCGGCTGAGAGCAGGCCGCGCAACTCGCCGACCACGCCGGCCGGGCGATCGAGCGCGATCTTCCACACGTGCACTTCACCGGGCTCGAGAATCACGGTCAACAGGCACTATAGTACAGTCAGAGCTGAGCATGAGCGAGGACATTGCGCGCATCGTTCTCAATCGCCCGGAGAAGCGCAACGCACTGGACGGGGCGCTGGTGGAAAAAATCCGCGCGGATCTGGCGGACGCGGCGGCCGACCCGGGGGTTCGCGTCGTGGTGGTGACCGGCGCGGGCCCCGATTTCTGCTCCGGTGCGGACCTCGGAGAGCTGCGCGCGATGGCCGGCAACGGGCCTCTCGATAACATCGCCGCCGCGCGGGCCATCGGCGATCTCTTCCTGGCCATCCGGCGCCATCGCTGTCCGGTGATCGCGGCGGTGCGCGGGCGCGCGCTGGCCGGCGGATGCGGTCTGGCCACGGCGTGCGATCTGGTGCTGGCCTCGGAATCGGCGCAATTCGGCTATCCCGAGGTGAACATCGGATTCGTCCCCGCCATGGTGATGGCTCTGCTGCGCCGGCAGGTGGCCGAAAAACGGGCGTTCGAGCTGCTCACCCTGGGCGGCGTCATCGGCGCGCGCGAGGCCATGGCGATTGGCCTGGTGAACGCGGTATTCGCCGATGCTTCCTTCGACGATGACGTGAACGCCTGGGTGGATCGGCTGGCGCGCAAGCCGCCCGCGGCCGTGAGCATGACCAAGGGCCTGCTGTATCACGGCGACGGCCTCAGCTTCGAAGCGGCCATCGAAGCCGGCGTCTGGGCGAATGCTCTGGCTCGCACCACCGAAGAGTGCCGGGAGGGAGTGGAGCGCTTCCTTGAGGGCAAGCGGGACACGCGGCGCGAGCCGCGTTCCTGACGTTATCTATACTCATAGGTATGGCGACGCTGGTCACTCTCGGTTCCGCAGCCCCTTCCGACCCGGCCGCTCTGGAGGCCAAACAGGAGAAGCTGCTGGCGGACCTGCGCGCCATGGGCCGCGTGCTGGTGGCCTACTCCGGCGGCACGGACTCCGCATATCTGGCCTGGGCCGCCACGCGTGCCCTCGGCGAGAACGCCATCGCCATCACCGCCGATTCCGCCTCCATCCCCGAGTCGCACAAGCGCGACGCCGAGCGCCTCGCGCGCGACAACGGCATCCGTCACGAATACATCGCAACGCACGAGTTCGAGAACCCGGACTACGTGAAGAACGCACCGGACCGCTGCTTCCACTGCAAGGACGAGCTGTTCACCTGCCTTGCCGAAGTGGGCCGCACGCGCGGCTTCGAGCACATTGTCTACGGCGTCAACATGGACGACCTGGGCGATTACCGCCCCGGCCAGAAAGCCGCGAAGATTCACGAGGTGAAGGCGCCGCTGGTGGAGGCCGGGCTCACCAAGGCGGAGATCCGCGAGCTTTCCCGCATGGCCGGCCTAGAAACCTGGGACCGCCCCGCTTCGGCCTGTCTCAGTTCGCGAATCCCGTATGGCATGCCGGTCACGGTGGAGAACGTGAAGACGGTGGAACAAGGCGAGGAAGCGATTCGCGCCCTCGGCTTCCGCCAGTTTCGGGTGCGTTTCCACGGCGATCTGGTGCGCATTGAAGTGGCCCCCAACGAACTGGCGCGGGCGCTCACGGCGGACATGGCGCGCGCGTTCACGGCCATCTTCAAGCCGCTGGGCTTCCACTACGTCACGCTCGATCTGGAAGGTTACCGGCAGGGTTCGCTGAACGCCGCCATCGGCCGATGAATCAAATGTGGTCCTCCACCAGAAACTGCTCGAACCGCCCGCCCGGCAGCACATAGATATTGAGCAGCACGCTCTTCCTCTCGAACTGCGCTTCGTAGGAGCGGTGTGTCATCCCGCCGCGGAGCTGTTCGGCGCGCTTAGTCACCGTCAGCAATTTGCCCAGTGCGGTGAGCGAGGCCTTGTAATCCTCCAGCGCCTCATCGGTGAAATAAGAATTGGCGTTGCTGGTGAACAGCGCCCTGTCGATATGCCCCTGCTGCAACCCTTCCAGGACCTCGCGCACGCGCTTCAGCTCGGTTTCGGGCGCGGGTGCGGGACCGGCCGCGAACACCAGGCGCGCGATCTGATCCCCGAGCGGCCCGCTGAGACTCACCCCGTCAGAATTCGACAGCACCGCCACCGCCACGCCCTTTGCCGGGAATAGCTCGTTCTTCGCCAGGAAACCGGAGACCTCGCCGCCGTGCGAAATCTCCGCCACCCCATCGAGTTCGCCAATGGTAACGCCCAGCGCGTAGTGTGTGGGCTTGCCGTCCTTCAGCTTCACTTCCCGCGTGAATTCGTCCCACGAATGCGCGGCGAGGATGCGCTTATCGAGAAACGCGATGTCCCAGCGCGCCAGATCCGAAGGAGTCATGCACAGCTCGCCGGCCGCGAACATCCAGCCCAGGCCCTCGCGCAGAGCGGGGTGCGAAGGTCCCAGGGCATAGCGCGTGTCGGCCGTGGCGTCGTCGGCGTTGGGCGCGGCGAAGCAGTCCCCGGCGCTGCTCATGCCCAGCGGGTGGAAGATTTTGCTCTCGAGGAATGAGAATAACGGCTGGCCCGCAACTTTTTCCAGGATTACGCCGGCCACCACGTAATTCGTGTTGCTGTACTGCCAGCGCGTGCCGGGTTCGAAGTCCAGCCGCTTCTGCGCCCAGTCTTTGAGGATGGCCTGCGGGGTGGTGGGTTTGGTCCACTCCGGGATCATGTAGTCCTGCGGCGCAAAATCCTCGTAACCGGAGGTGTGCGAGAGCAGCTCGCGGATGGTGATTTCGCCGGCGCGCGTCAATTGCGGGAGGTATTTCGCCACCTTGTCCTCGAGCGACAGCTTGCCCTGTTCTTCGAGCAGCAGCAGCGCCGCGACGGTGAACTGTTTGCTGACCGACCCGATGGCGTATCGCGTGGTGGCATCGGCCGTTTTGTTTTGGGCGAGGTTGGCCTTGCCGAACGCTTTCGCGTAGACGAGTTGTTTGTTATTGACCACGGCGACGGAGACACTGGGAGCGCCGCTGGCCGCGAGAGCGGAGGAGATTTTGTCGTCGAGTCGGATGCTGAGGGCGGGGTCGGACTGGGCACTGAGGCAAATGGCAACGAAGAAGATGGGGACCGAAGAAAGCCGGGTCATAAGAAACCATGCTACGGCATGTGGATTCGATCCGGAATGGCGTTAGACGGCCCGTCGGGCGCGTAAGCGCTCGATCCTCATGGGCGGTCCTCCACCACACTACCAGCTCTTTCGAGCCGCGTCGACGTCCCGTGGTCTCCACGCCGCCCACATGACACTGTTGGGAACGTGGCCTGCT
>CAYVPZ010000283.1:0-6489 GCA_964453955.1 uncultured Solibacteraceae bacterium
GGCGGACCACCTTGCCCGTTCCCGTCTTCTTGAACCGTTTGGACGCACCCTTATGGGTCTTCAACTTCGGCATAATGGCTTGATCCTGGATGTCCCTCGATAGGAGGGACGAGGGGATAGCTTTTTATAGACTAGCACATGGGAGGTCACAACTGGCAAGGTAACGCATGTGTTACCATAGAAGTTAGTCGACCTTCAGGAGTATCTCGACCTTGACGGTCGCAGCCCATACGCTGCCTGGTTCAATCGCCTGAGCGCGCAGGCCGCGGCGAAGGTGGCTACGGGACTGACCAGGCTGGCGGGCGGCAATTTCTCGAACGTCAAAGGCGTGGGTTCCGGCGTTTTTGAGTATAGGATCGATTTCGGTCCAGGCTATCGAGTCTATTTCGGGAAGGATGGCGGCCGCCTGGTGATCCTGCTTGAAAGAAGCGTCAGCAGCACGACATCAACACAGCTCTTGCGTGCTGGCGGGAGTACAAACGGAGGAAGTAGGAGGACAACCATGGCCCTGACTCGCGATTTCAAGGAGACCATCCGTGCGCGTGTGGCGCGCGATCCGAAGTTCCGCAAAGAACTACTCCGCGAGGGGCTCGAATGCATGATCGCAGGAGAGCTGGCAACGGCCAGAACCATCCTGCGCGATTACATCAACGCCACCGTCGGTTTCACCGGCCTCGCCGAGGCCACGCACATCCCGTCGAAGAGCCTCATGCGCATGCTCGGGCCATCGGGCAACCCGCGGGCCGACAATCTTTTCGAAGTTGTCACTTTCCTGCAGAACCGCGAAGGTGTGCGGTTTCAGGTGAAGGCTGCGCTGAGATGAAGAATCCCTTGCATCCAGGCGAACTGGTCCGGGACAATCTCGAAGACCTGAATCTTTCGGTCGCCGAGGCGGCCACCGGACTTGGCATCACTCGCCAGCAGCTTTACAACGTCATCGGAGGGAAGTGCGCCATCACGCCGGAGATGGCGCTGCGGTTCGAAAAGGGCTTCGGCGGGACGGCGAACTTCTGGCTGCAGATGCAGGCGAATTACGATCCGGCGCGGGCGCGAGAAGGTGGTCACCCGCGGAGGGTTACGCGCTTCGCTCCCAAAGTGGCATGACCATGGCCCTGACCCGTGATTTCAAAGAGACCATCCGCAACGGGCCGTCTGAAAGACGGCTGCAGGCACGATTGCCCGCCCCGCTTTGGACATAGCCACCCTACCGTTTCGCGAAGTCGCCGCTACCTTCCACCACGTTCAGCTTCTGCTGGATCTCCAGCACCGAACTGGTGGACTCCTTCGCGATGGAATACACCGGCCGGTTTCCGCTCTGCTGCGCCAGCATAAAGATATATTCGGACAATATTCCCAGAATGGTGGAAATAAAAAAGAACATAACCGCCATGGGCAGCGCCAGCGAAATCCAGCCCTCCACCACGTGGCGCTTCAGCAGCGCGACGCCCAGAACGTAGACGGCAAACAGCAGGCTGAGAAGGCTGGCCAGCAGCGCCATCACCGTCAACAGGCGCAGCGGCCGGATGGAACTGGCCAGCAGAATGGTGATGCCGGAGAGAAGCGCGTTCGAGACGCTGCGGTCGCCGAACCCGCCGCCGCGCTCGACGGGCGCGTACTCCACAGTGGCCACGCGATACGACGTGAAGAAGGGAAGAACCTTCAGCATCAGGTGCCGGTCGTTGTTCTGTGTGATGTAGCTGACCACCCGCCGGCTGTACAGGCGGAGATCGGAAACGCCGCGGGGGACGCGCAAACCGGTGGCCGCCTCGAAGATCCGATAAAACAGCCGCCGGACGCCGCCCTTCTGCCGGTCCGTGCGCACGCCGCACACCACTTCGTTCCCCGCCTGCGCCTTTTCCCAGAGCGCGGGAATCAGATCGAGCGGATCGGTCTCCACATTCAGGGTGATCACGAAGTCGCCGATGCTGTTGTCGAGGCCGGCCACCAGCGCCACATCGAGCCCGCCGCGCCGATTGAGGCAGTAAAGCTGCACGTTCTCGACGCTTTTCTGCAGCCGCTGCACGATCTCCACCGTGTCGTCCCGCGAGGCGTCGTCCACCAGCACAATCTCGTAATGCCGAAACAACCCGCGCACCACGCGATCCGCTTCCCGGACGATCTCTTCCACGCGCGAGGCGGCGTCGCGCACAGGAATAATCACCGAGACGAACGTGTCGAAGGCCGCTTCAGGGGTGCTCATAGCCCGTCTGCCCGCAACCGCTGGAGAACGTCGTAGATGTTGTCGATTTTCCCACCCATGATCGAATATACAGCGTTCGCGGAGTCGCTCCGCTCCATCAGGATGGGCCGGCCGTCGTCGATCTCATTGCGCACCAGCAGGGTCTTCACCTCGAACAGCGAATCCACGATGCGCGCGCGCGCAAGGCCGGGCAGATAGCGCTGTGCGTCCTTGAGCATGTGATGGCTTTTTGTTGGGCCTGAGTAGGCGGCCATCACCGCGTACGGGTCCGGCGAATCCGGACCGGTATCCACCCACGAACAGTGCGGCGTGTAGCGCACGTGCGAAAGCGTGTGCAGCGAGCGAGGCGGAAACGGCATGGTGGAAAAGAACGGGCCGCACATCACCGTGATCCCCAGGCCGCGCAGTTCCTCCGGCGGTTCGATGAGCGCCATCTCGGTGATCTCCTGCTTCAACGGCGTGCGGCAGTGCGAACTCAAACCGGGGATATGCTTCAGGCCGGCGTAGGTGCAGTTGAACAGGTGCGCCGTCTCGATCTCGCTGCCGTCGGAGAGAAGCACGCGGGAAAGCGGCCCGCCGGTTTCCACCCGGTCCACGCGCGTGCTCAGACGAACTTCCACGCCCGCGCCGTCCAGCATGCGGCGAAGCGTATCGCGAAGGACCCCGGCGTCAAAGGCGTATTCGGTGACTTCGTAGACCGCTTCGATGAGCCGCGGGTCGAACAATCGCGCGTGCTCGTTGCGCGCCGGCTTCCAGGGCGCGCCGATGATGTTGCAGAAGCGCTCGAACTGGCGCGCCGAAACTTTGCTCTGCTGTCTGCCGATGGCATAGAGCTTGGTGAATGTGCTGACCACGCAGTCGGGGAAATCCTGCACGAAGGACTGGAAATTGGCCCGGCTGCGATAGGCAGTTTGCAGGCTGCGCGGGTAATGGTAGCCGTTGTGGATTCTCGCCTGATTCACCGAGGAGGCGTGACGGAACAATTCGTCCTCCCGCTCGATCACCGTCACCCGCTTCATCCGCGGCGCCAGGTAGCGGGCGATGGAGCAGCCGAAGAAACCTCCGCCGATAATCACCGCATCCACCCGGTTCATTTTTCTTCCTTCGGATTATATCGGCCCAGCACCGCGAGCAGCAGCAGTCTGAGGATGCTGAGTTTCGCTCTCGTTCCGCCGATCTTGCTGGGCAGCGCTCCCTTCGCCGGATAAACCCGGCGAACCGGAAGCTCCTTCACCCGGAAGCCCAGCCGCGGAATCCGCACGGACAGATAGTAGTGCAGGTTGTAGGTGTCGAACACGTCGCGGAACGGCTGCACCCGCGGATCGAGGACCACGCGGCGGCTGAGGGCGCGGAACCCGTTGGTGGTGTCGGTGTAGCGGAATCGCGCGGCCAGGCTGATCAGAGGCGCGTGCAGAAAGGTCACCGCGACATGGCGGTCCCAGGGCGTGTTGAGTTCCTCGCCGCCGGGCATGTAGCGGGAGCCCTGCACGTAGTCGAAGCCCTGATCCAGCGCTTCGAAGAAGGCCGGGATCGCCTCCACGCCGTCCTTGCCGTTGCCGTCGATAAACACGAAGCCTTCGTAGCCTTCCTTCACCGCGTAGTCGAGCAGCATGCGCATCTGCGCACTCAGCTTGCCGGGACCCCTCTTCACCAGCAGCGTGCGCACCGGGAAGTTGCGCAGCGTGAGCGGGTCGCCACTGCTGTCGCTGCTGCCGCCATCGCCGATAATGATGTCCCCTTTGCCGGCCAGAAATTCCATGCCGCGCAACTGGTTCAGAAGGCGCTCGCCCTCGTTGATCACCGGGATCAGGATGGCGTAGCGTGTGCGCCGCGGCTCCAACTGGTGAACCTCGTAAGCGGGGACCTCAACGGGTGTCGCCATAGACCCCTCGAACAAACTTCACCGCCTGCTCGAGCGCGGGCAGGGGCGGGTCGCCGATGCGCATTTCGAGCGCGACCCATTGATCGTAGTGAACCGCGCGCAGCGCCGTTGCGGCCTCTTCGTGCGCGGCCAAGGGCGCGGAAAATCCCACCAGAAACGGTTCGCTGACGTGGAAATGGCCCAGAATATCGGCATGATCGCGAATCGTCCGCGCCGTATCCTCGCCGGCCAGATGCAGGCACGCGGTGTCCAGATGCAGGCGGAACCCCGCTGAGCCAACCGCGCGCACCAGGCGGGCCGCGGTCGCGCTGTCGGTGGCGAAGTTGCAATTGTACTCGGCCGGGTTGGCCTCGAATCCGATATAAACGCCGCGTTGCGCACAATACGCGCCCACGCGCGCAAAGAACTCCGCCGCGATCGCGAACGCCTGTGCTTCCGGCAGGGGTCCACGGTCGCGGTTGCGGGGCGCGCCGAATACCATGCAGCGCGCGCCCAGTTCGGCCGCCAGATCGGCACAGCGCCGGAGATGTTCCTCCATCCCGCGGCGGACCTCGTCCGATCCGAACAGGTTCAGCTCCGGCATCTGAAACAGGATCGCCTGCACCGAGGAGATCCGCAGCCCGCTCGACTCCACCACGTGGCGAAGCACGCGAACGCTTTCGGGGCTCATCCCCTGGAAGTGGGGCCACACGCGCGTCGGCGCAATTTCGATCGCTGCGATGCCGCTGGCCGCCAGAAACTCGAAGGCCGCGGCGTCCAGCCCGGCCGGCCAGGCGATGTTGGAGACGGCCAGCTTCATGCGGCCTTCACGAAATCACCCAGATCTTCCATCACTTGTTCGGCCCCCGCAAGATACGGCGGAACGGCATCAAACTCACGGCTGTACAATGTCCCCACGTCGTAATGGGCCTCCGGTGCCGGATTCGCGCCCACCGACTTGCCCGGAAAAAACCGGTCGATGATGTCGCGCGTGCGAATGGGCTCGGTGACGAAGTTGATCAACCGGATGGGGGTCCCCTCCAGCCGCTGCAGATCCCGCCAGAGCCGCGACACGTCGTAGTACTGAAACGAGCTGTTCGGGTGAATCATTTCCAGACAATTGTCGTGGAGGAGATCGTAAATCACGTTCTTTTTCAGGCCGGGCCCAAATACCCCGCAAATCCGCACGATGACGGTGTCGTCGAAGCGATCGCGCACGGCGTCTTCGAAGTGCAGCCGGTTGACGCCGTAAGCGTGATTGGGCCGGGAGCGGCAATCGAATCTCTCGTCCACGCCGGCGTTGATGGGATAGACGTCCACAGTGGAGAGCACCACCACCCTTTTCGCGCGCACCTCGGACAGGTCGGCGAGGAGGCTGTCGATCCGCGCCCGATCTTCGTCCGGGTTCTGATTCGCCCACCACTTGACGGCGCTGACGCCGGCCGAAACCAGCAGGTCGAATTCCCGGCCGCGGATGCCGCCGATGCTCTTCGAGTTGTAACACTCGTCGAAGGCGAATTGCCGCGCGAGGTTGCTCCCAATGAAGCCGGTGTGTCCGATGAGCGCGGTACGCATACGTTCACATGTTACACTCCAAACAAAAATGGTGGTCTTCTGGATTCTTGTCGGCTGGATCGCGTGCGCGGTCACCGCCATCGCGCTGGGGCTTGCGCTGTTCCGATTGCTCCACGTTTCGCTCGAGCGGCTGGAGTCGTTCTGTCTGGGCTATGTGGCCGGGTCGGCGGTGCTGAGCTGTATCGTTTTCGCGATGGCGGCGATGGGCATCGCGCGAAAAGGCGTGTTCCTGTCCATGAGCGTGCTGGCGCTGGCGGCCTCGCTGTATTTTCGACGCTGGCTGCTGCCTCCCGTTGCACCGGGTGGACCGCGCGTCGCCGTCGCATGGAAAATTCTGTTCGCGGTGGGGATCATCGCTTACGGCACGCTGTACTTCCGCCAGGCGCTATCGCCGGAAATGAGCGCGGACGGAATGATGTATCACCTCGGTCTGGTGAATCTGTTCAACCGGGCGCACGGATTTGTCCGCTACGTGGACATGTACACCGGACTTCCCGAGGGCATCGAGATGCTGTTCTTCTATGCCTTCGCCATCGGGAAGCACTCGGCGGCGTCTCTGGTCCATTTCTCCTTTCTGGTGGATCTGGCGTTGCTGATGGCGCTCTACGGAAGGCGCTTCGGATTTCCTTCGGCGGGCGTGGCCGGCGCCCTGCTTGTGTTTGCCAGCCCGCTGGTGGGCGCCGACGGCACCTGCGCATATAACGACGTGGGGCTGGCCGCGGTCACCTTCGCCGCGGTCTATCTGCTGGCGCTGTGGAGGAACCAGAAGAGCACCGGATTATTGATGGCCTGCAGCATCGTGACCGGCTTCACCATGGCCATCAAGTACACGTCGGTCCTTTTCGCCGGGTTC
>CAYVPZ010000284.1:0-3227 GCA_964453955.1 uncultured Solibacteraceae bacterium
GCATCGAAACCGTGCAGGTGATTCAGTACGCCGGCCGCGTGGTGCAACTCGCCGAGGACGTGCTCGGCGTCCACCTGGAGAGCGATTTCAAATACCATCTGGCCAAGGCCCGCAGCAACATTCCCGAAAAGCGCGACGGAGCGGCCATCTACGAGGAATTCGTGCGGCCGGCCATCGTGACGCTGCCGCGCGTGGCCGCGCACTTCGCGGTGAGCTCCCTGTTCGACGATTATCCGAAGAAAGCGGGCGTGTACTGCTACTCGGTGGAAACCGAGGATGCCCGCACCATGCGCGCCGGGCGCACGCGCATCGGCGTGGGCAAGGTGAACCTCTCGTCCCGGATCACCGGAAGCTCGCAAACCCTGGTCTATAGCACGCTCCACTTCGGCGATCACAACGTGCACGCGGGGGTGCGCGAGTTTGGCGGGCGCAAGGCCTATGATCGCCTCACCTCGGAACTGCTCCACGCCTTCTCGCACGCCGATCTGGCGCAGGTAATCCGGGTGATGGATGCGGGGTTCGGCAACGACACGTATTCTCTGAAATCGTTGTTCCGCGACGAGCAGCGCCGCATCCTCGGTTTGATTCTGAATTCCACGCTGGAGAACGCCGAGTCCGAGTACCGCCAGCTTTATGAGAACCACGCGCCGCTCATGCGCTTTCTCACCGACCTGCGCATGCCGCTGCCGGAGGCTCTCCGCTCCACCGCCGCGTATGCGCTCAACAGCCGGCTGCGCAAGGCTTTTGCCGCGGGCCCGGTGGACGCCGAACTGATCCGGTCGCTCATCGAGGAGGCGCAGGCGCTGTCGGTGCCTCTGGACACCACCACCCTCGAGTTCACCTTCCGGCAAACGCTGGAGACGCTGGCCCGTGCCTTTCACGATCAACCGGAGGACCCCGACGCGGTGTCCAGCCTCGCCCGTGCGGTGTCGCTGGCCCGCCGGCTGCCCTTCCCGGTGAACTTCTGGTCCATCCAGAACAGGTGCTGGACGGCCATGGGGACCACGCTGCCGCAGATGCGAACCAGAGCGGCCACCGGCGACGAGGCCTCCCACGCCTGGGTGGATCAGTTCATGGCGCTGTGCGCGGATCTCTCGCTGCGGCTGCCTGCGTGACAGCCCGGGGAACGCAGGCGAAAACGCCTGCTCCACAACGGCGGATGAATAGCTTGCAGTCCTTGTGGAGCAGGCCGTTGGCCTGCTCAGGGGACTTGCGCGAACCGCACGGCTCGGGTCGAATAGGAGTGGAGGATTCATCCCCATGACCCAAAGCAGCCGAAGATCCTGGATGATTGGTGCCAGCGCCCTGATGGGAGGGCTGACCGCGAGCGCCGCACCGCCAGCTCAGCCGGAGAAGCGGCCCACCGCGGCGCCCGACCGGACGGTGGTGAGCGATTCGAAAAATATTGTCGAGACCACGGTCGGTAAGGTTCGCGGATTCACGCACGGCGGCATCCACGTCTTCAAGGGGATTCCCTATGCCGGGTCCACCGCCGGGAAGAACCGCTTCATGCCCCCGGTCCGGCCGGAACCCTGGCCGGGTGTCCGCAGCGCCCTCTACTTCGGCAAGGTCTGTCCGTTCTTTCCGCGCGCCGGGTGGAACTTCGACGAGAACTCGTTCATGTTCCAGTGGAACGATGGCCAGCCGGGGGAGGACTGTCTTCGGGCAAACATCTGGACGCCGGGCATCAACGACAACCGCAAAAGGCCGGTGATGGTGTGGCTGCATGGCGGCGGCTTCTCGGCGGGTTCCGGCCAGGAGCTGCTCTCTTACGATGGCGAAAACCTGGCCCGGCGCGGCGATGTGGTGATGGTCAGTCTTAACCATCGCCTGAACACCTTCGGGTTCCTGAATCTGGCCGAATACGGCGAGCCCTATGCGAGCTCAGGCAACGCGGGCATGCTGGATCTGGTGGCGGCGCTCGAATGGATTCGCGACAACATCGCGAATTTCGGTGGCGACCCGGGCCGCGTGATGATCTTCGGACAATCCGGCGGCGGCGGCAAGGTGGGCGCGCTCATGGCCATGCCGTCGGCGAAGGGGCTGTTCCATCGCGCTTCCATTCAGAGCGGATCGATGTTGCGCGTGGCGGAGGCGGCGGACACAGGCAAACTCGCCGCGGCCGTGCTGGAGGAACTCTCCATTTCAAGAGCGGATGTGGGCAAGCTGCAGGACGTTCCCGTGGAGCGGCTGCTGGGCGCCGCTCTGGCCGCGCAACACAAGCTGTCGCCGCCGCCCTCCGGCCCGCCGGATTTCCGCCGCATGGCCCGTTTGCTCGGCTGGAGTCCCTGTGTGGACGGCAATATCATCCCGGCCCAGACCTTCGATCCGCACGCGCCGGAAATCTCCGCGGACGTTCCGCTGATCGTGGGGACCGTGCTGAACGAGTTCGTGAACGGCATCGATCATCCGGACGCCTTCTCCATGACCGGGCAGCAGCTTTCCGCGCGCGTCGAGGAACGCTACAAGGGCAGGAGCGGGGAAGTGATTGACGTGTTCCGGCAGGGCCATCCGAAAGCGCGGCCCTTCGAGTTGTACTCCATCATCATGGCGTCCTCGGTGCGCGGCAACGCCGTGAAGCAGGCCGGGCTGAAGGCGGCGCAGGGCAAGGGGCCGGCGTATCTTTACTGGTTCACATGGCAGACGCCGGTGCTCGACGGGAGGCCGCTGGCGTTCCATTGTTCGGAGCTGAGTTTCTGCTTCGACAACACCGACCGCTGTGAAACGATGACCGGCGGTGGTCCGCGCGCCCGCGCGCTGGGCGCCACGATGAGCGATGCCTGGATTGCGTTCGCGCGCAAGGGCGATCCGAATCACCCCGGCGTTCCCAGGTGGGCGCCCTACGACGCCGCCACCGGACAGACCATGATCTTCGACGACCGCTGCGAGCCGAAGAACGACCCGGACGGCGCAGAGCGGAAGCTTCTGGATTCCATCGATTCATAACGCCGGAACATCCCAGTCCGGAACCTCGTAAGGGCCCACAGAGAGGTTTTCCGGTGAAGAGTAGTGGTTCCGCGCTCGCCGGGCTCGCCATTGCTTTTGGCTGGCCCCTGCTCCTCGCGATCCCGGGCGTGTCCACTCGCCAAATCAGCGACGTTCGTGGCGACATTGTGGACGTGTGCGCCAAGTGGCTTGTCGTATCCATCCTGTGCCTGATCACGTTCGCGATTCACCGGTGGAGACCTGCGGATCTCGGCATCGGGCCGCTGCGCTGGCGCGATGTG
>CAYVPZ010000284.1:3237-6484 GCA_964453955.1 uncultured Solibacteraceae bacterium
ATCGTAGCGTTTGTCCTGAGCGGCGCCGCCAGTCGCTTTGTGCACGTGCCTTCTTCCCTATCCGATCTGCAGAAGCTGGCGGCCGTCCCACTGGGGTTGCGAATCGCGCTGGTACTTACCGCGGCGATCTGCGAAGAGTTCATTTATCGGGGATTCGCAATTGAAGAGCTTGCGTTTCTGACGGGCCGGCGTTGGCTGGCGGCACTGCTCTCGTTGATTATGTTCACCGTCAGCCATGCGCGACTTTACGGCATGTCCGCGGCGCTGATCATTCCCGGTCTTGTTGGCGCGGTTTTGACCGGGTTGTATCTGTGGCGGCGTAGCCTTCCGAGCTGCATGTTAATGCATGCAATCATGGACGGAATCTTCGTCATCGCTCTTCCCGCGGCCATGCAGGCGAAATGAGGAACGAAACGGAGCACCCACCTGCGCCGTCGGATTACGAGACCGATGCTTACGCGAATTTCCATCCTCGCCTGCCTGTTGTGCGTCTCCGGGACCTGCGCCATCGCCGCCGATGACGCCACCGAGATCGTTAAGAAATCGGCGCAGCACGACCAGATGAACTGGGAGCTTGCGCATAACTACACCTTCCAGCAACGCGTGGAGGAACGCAAGGGCGACGGTCATGGCCATTACGCGTTGAAGGAAGCCAACACCTATGACACCGTGATCCTGTACGGGGAGCCGTTCGACCGCCACGTGGCGAAGAACGACAAGCCGCTGAGCGACCACGACCGGGAGAAGGAACAAGCGCGGTTCGACAAAGAGGTGGACAAGCGCAAGCGGGATGCGGAAGCGGGACGCCTGCAGGAGATCGGCGAGAAGGACCGCAAAAAGCGCCAGGAGCTGCGGGACGAGGTGGTGCGCGCCTTCACCTTCCAGCTCGCCGGCGAGGAAAAGATCGACGGACACGACGCCTACCTGATCGACGCGGAGCCGAGAAGCGACTACCATCCACATTCCGAGCAAGGCCGCTTGCTGCAGGCGCTGCGCGGGAAATTCTGGATCGACAAGGTGGACTACGAATGGGTGAGGATCGACGCCCAGGTGATCCGCCCGGCCCGGTTCGGCTTGTTCATTTTCACTCTCTCGCCCGGCTCCACCATCTACTTCGAGCAGGAGCGCCTCAACGAGGAAGTGTGGCTGCCGAAGAAGGTGATGGTGCGCCTGGATGCCCGGCTGGTGTTCAAGCACACGGACGAGGAAGTGGTGGACGACTTCCGCGATTACCACCGGTTTCAGACCGATTCAAAGATCACCGGCGTCTCCGAGCCCCTCAAGTAGCGTGCTAACAGCGGCCGGCCGCGCCACGACTGTTACCGTGCGGGGGCCCTCTCCGTTGTAGACTTGAAGGAAGTCTTTACTCATCGGGAGGATTCCAAAGAGTAATGAGATTGACGATTTGCTGCCTGGCGGCGGCCCTGGCTTTCACGCCGGCCTGCGCAGGCGCCCAGAAGAAAGGCGACGCTGCGAAGGGTAAAGAGGTTTTCGAGGCGTGCGCCCCCTGCCACAACGTGGATAACGATTCGAGAAAGATGGGGCCGTCCCTGAAGGGCTTGTTCAAACGCGCCAAACTGGAAAACGGGAAGAAGTTGACCGAGGAGAACGTCCGCTCGCAGATCAACAGCGAAGGCAAGCAGATGCCTCACTACCAGGACATCCTGTCCGACCAGGAGAAGGACGACCTCATCGCCTATCTGAAGACGTTATAGTTTCTCCGCCGTTCAGAGCTCGAGTGCGCCCATGAACCGCATCTGCTCAAGGAAGAAGTACTGTTCCACGACAAGGCGGTCGAGTTGCGCCACGAATTCGACGTTCTGGTCCTTCCTGGCGATTTCCGCGGAACGCCGGAACAGATACACCACGGTTGCCATGTTGTCGTCCGTGCGCACGATCTCCACGCGCGAGGGCTTCAGGTCTTTCTTCTTGTAACGCCGCAAATAGGCAACGCACTTCAGCTCGGCCGCCAGATTCCAGCGGCGAGGAAGGGGAATGCCGTAGACCACCACCGCGTAGTACTGGTCGGACACGGCCGGAGCGGTCTCGCCAGCCTTTTGCTCCGCGGCGCGGACAGGGCCACTCTCCCAGCGCACCATCACCGGATCGGGCCTGGGCTTGTAATGGGCGCGCTCTTTCGCCAGGGCTTCCCGAGTGGGGCCGAACAGACCGGTCCCCGCCAGACCGACGGCCTTGCCGATCCCGGCCTCCATGTTTCCGCCCATGAGGCGCTCGTCGGCGCTCAGATCGCGCACCCGCAACGGCGCGACATGTTTAACCCACGGCGAATCGGCGAGCAGCGCTTTGGCGTCTTCCGCGCTCCACTGTTCAATTGGTTTGGATTTCCACGCCGGTTCCTGCGCGAACGAGCTCCCGCCAATCAGCATTGCCGCAAAGAGGAGGATTCGGCGCATGACTTACTTCCGCGTATTCTAACATCACCGCACGTGCGATGGCGTCGGGCCCGGTTTCGGCAGCCGTGCCGCGGGACCGCGCGCGCGACGCAGATACTCATTCACTTCTTCCAGCGAGCCGAAGAACCCGGCGAACGAATTGCTCAGACGCACGGGCAGGCGGCGGCCGCAGCGGAAGTCGCCGGGCCGGAACTGGTCGGTCACCGCCACCACGGCCGCGCCCATGGGGCGGTACTCGTGAGTACCCCGGGCCCACGCCAGCCGTTCCTCGCCGTCAATCCACAAACCGAACCCCACGCCTTGCTCCCCTGGCCTACGCCGACTCGACAATCAGGTTGGCGTATTGCACGGTATCTCCCGTTCGGATAAGCCCGATGGCCCGGGGGACGCGCTTCTTGAACTCCACGTGTGGTTCAAAGACCACCGCTATGCCCGTAAGTTCCCGCTCAAAGTCCCGCCGGGTGTCTGGCCCGTTGGAGGCGGCAAATTCCTCGGCCATGAACGCCTGGCCGATCGCAAAATTGGAACGGATGGCCCGGAGGACGTCGAGAACGCGCGGGATGTCGTCCACCAGCGAGATGTCCACGGTCTCGATTTGCGGCCAGAACGGAAAGCCGCGGTCCGCAATCACCAGGGCGTTGGTATGGCGAACGCGGCTCAGCAGAGAATTGATGGCCGGGTTCAGGATTCCGGTTTTCAGCATCGCACTTTCACCCTCCAGGATAGCGCGCCCCTGGAACCACGAGAGGACCGCCGCGACCACACCCACCCGGAGACTGTACATAATGTAAGAGCATGTCGGTCACGATGAAGGACATCGCGCGCGAGCTCGG
>CAYVPZ010000285.1:0-6468 GCA_964453955.1 uncultured Solibacteraceae bacterium
TAGGGTTACCAGGCGAGTCTCGGCGCCGCACAGCAAAGCGTCGGGGCGGTAGTTTTCGTAGAACGGCTCGAACAGGACCAGCTCGTCGCCGGGATTGGTCACGGCCAGCAGCGACGCGATCATGCCCTCGGTGGAACCGCAGCACACGGTGACCTCGCGTTCGGGATCGTAGTGGAGACCGTACCAGCGGCGGTACTTTTCCGCGA
The DNA here is from genome assembly GCA_964453955.1 of uncultured Solibacteraceae bacterium. Classification (GTDB taxonomy): domain Bacteria; phylum Acidobacteriota; class Terriglobia; order Bryobacterales; family Bryobacteraceae; genus CAWACP01. Next base: position 207 of record CAYVPZ010000285.1, read on the forward strand.
TGGCCTCGCGGAACGGCCGCGCGCCCCACGTGATGGCGTATTGATTGACGTCGCCGTTGATGGCGTCGCAGGCGGCCTGCTTGAGCTCCGCGGGAGCGCTGAAGTCCGGAAACCCCTGGGCCAGGTTCACGGCGTTGTGGCGCAGTGCCAGGCGGGTCATCTCGCGGATGACCGATTCGGTGAACCGGGAGGTGCGCTGGCTCCGGAACCGCTGGCGGGAGGCTTCCACATTCATTCCTCCCATTGTTGTCGGTTCCGAACGCGCCATGCTAGTATGAGTTTACCGACGTTATCCACTCAGGGGACGTAGTTCAGTTGGTTAGAACGCCGGCCTGTCACGTCGGAGGTCGCGGGTTCGAGCCCCGTCGTCCCCGCCATTCTCTTCTCCGCTTCCTTTCAAGTTCCGCCTCTGCTCCATCGCCAGCCTTTCCCCGCCTCCCCAATACCATCCGCCATCGTGTCATTCCGGCGCGGGACAGGACGCCCGAAATTGCCCCGGCGTGAGAAACTGAAGCGAGGCAGTGTCACTCGCGCCCGCCATCCGGAAAGCCTGGCGGCAGAGTACGAGGAGGTGCAAAGTGCAGTTTGGCCATATTGCGTTTCTGACCGGCGCACTGACGGTGGCCGGTTTCTGCGCTCAGGCGCCACAGACGGGTGGTAATGAGCCGGCGCCGGGCGGTTCCGTGGCGGTCATTAGGGCGGAAGCACGCGTGGTGCTGGTGGATACCGTGGTCACCGACAAAAACGGCGCCTACGTCACCGATCTTGCCCAGAAGGATTTTCGTGTCTGGGAAGACAACAAGGAACAAGCCATCAAGAGCTTTTCGCTGGAAGCCGCGTCGCAAAAGCGCTATCTGATCCTGTTCTTCGACAATTCCACGATGTCGCTGGACGAACAAACTCGCGCCCGCGCGGCGGCGCAGAAATTCGTCGAAGCGAACGCCGGCGGGAATCTGGCCATGGCGGTGGTGAATTTCGGCGGAATGCTGCAGATTGCCCAGAGCTTTAGCTCCAATGCGGAGACGCTGAAACAGGCGGTTGCCGGGATGAAGCCGGCGGCGCCCGCGCCAGGGAGCACGGTGGAAGTGGCCAGTCTGAGCATGCCCCCGCTTCCCAGCGCCGCGGATTTCGGCGCTCGCACCAGCCTGCTGGCGTTGCGCAGCCTGGCCAGAAGCCTCGCGGCGGTGCCCGCCCGAAAAACGCTCATCCTGCTGACGTCCGGCTACAAACTCGAGCAGGAATACATGTCCGAAGTAACCGCCGCCATCAGTGAATGCAACAAATCGAACGTTGCGGTTTATCCGATTGACGTGCACGGTCTGATGGCCGCCGGCGGAGCGGCGGGGCCGCAGGGGGCCATCTTCGGATCTCCCGCGGGTTCGTTTCCGGCGGCGGTGATTCCGGCCGGCTTCACCGCCGGAGGCCTCACGGTGTGGCCGTACGTACGCATGGCCTCGTTGAGTGGATTCGTCGGATCGCCCTCGCCGGCGCAGAAAGGCGGTGGAGGGGGCGGCCGCGGCGGCGGTGGGGCTGGCGGCGGCATGGGTGGCCTGGGCACGACCGGCGGGTCGGTCACCAGCACCGGCGTCATCTACAATCCCTACCGTGGCATGTTCCCTCCCGGCGAGAATCAGCCCCGGACGATCGTTCCGCAGTCGCCGGTGGGCACGCCCGCGAACCAGCAGGTCATCTACATGTTGGCCAGCGGCACCGGCGGATTCGTCATCGCCAGCAACAACGATCTGGCCAACGGCCTGGACAAGATTGCCAAAGAACAGAGCCAGTATTATCTGTTGAGTTACACGCCCACCGAGTCGCAGGAGGGAAGCTGCCACATCATCCGGGTGAAGGTGGAGCGTGGCGGAGACCTGGTGCGCGCGCGCAGCGGGTACTGCAATGTGCCGCCGCAGGACCTGCTGGCCGGCGAACCCATCAAAAAGCAAATGGAGGTCCACGCCCTGGCCCCGGCATCCGGCGCGTTCGTGGCCCCCCTCTCCGATCCGTTCTTTTACACCGCGGCGAACTCGGCCCGCGTCAACCTGACCATGGAACTTCCCGCCAGCCAGATCAGGCCGGAAAAGGAGAAAGGAAAACTCCACGCGGAAGTGCACATTCTCGGCATCGCCTATAAGGCCGACGGCGCCGAGGCAGCGCGGTTCAGCGATACCGTGAAGATGGACTTCGCGGACAAGGACGAGCTCCAGAGGTTCCAGCAGAAGCCCATGCACTACGAGAACGAGTTCGCGGTGGCGCCCGGCAAGTACACTCTCAAGGTTGTGCTCAACTCCGGCGACAACTTCGGAACCGTGGAGGCGCCCCTGGTGGTGGAGCCGTGGGATGGCCGGCACTTCGCCATGAGCGGCATGGCGTTCAGCAGGGAATACCATAAGGTCTCGGCCGCCAATACCGGGCTCGACGCGCAACTGCTGGCCGGGCGCACGCCGCTGATCGCCAGGGGAATGGAGATTGTTCCCGCGGCAACCGGTCAGATCAGGAAGGCGGAGACCGCGGTTCTGTATGTGGAGATTTACGAGCCGCTCATCCTTACGGCCGCGCATACGCCCAAGCTGGCTCTCCATCTCAAAGTGGAGGACCGCGCCACCGGGGCGGTGGCCAACGACATGGGAATGCTCGGCGTGGATAATTCGGTGCAACCTGGCAATCCGGTGGTTCCGGTAGCCCTGCAGGTACCCATCGACACACTCGCTCCGGGGGGCTACCGCCTGGTTTTGCAGGCCGTGGATTCGGTGGGACGCGGCTCCGTGGTGCGCTCTATGGACCTGGACGTACTGCAATAGCCGGGGCCCGCGGCCGGGCTGCTTGCCGCAGTCTCAACGGATCGCTTCCGCCGTCAACCGGCCGTTCACCGTGCGCCAGATGCCGCGCGGGTTGTCGTTGCGCAGTTCGAGCGGGAGCGCGGCGTCGGGCAGATTCTGGTAGCACACCGGCCGCAGAAAGCGCAGGATCGCCGCCGTCCCCACCGAGGTGAACTTCGCATCGGCAGTGGCCGGCCAGGGACCGCCGTGGTGCATGGCCGGGCTCACTTCCACGCCGGTCGGATACCCGTTGAAAATCAGCCGGCCCGCCTTCGTCTCCAAAATCGCGATCAGATCGCGATGCGTTTCGAGGTCCCCGGGCGTTCCGAACACCGTGGCCGTGAGCGTGCCTTCCAGCGCGCCGGCAATGCGCACCATGTCGGTGTCCGAGCCGCAGCGCACCACCACTGACGCCGGCCCGAAGATCTCCTCCCGCAGCAGGTGGTGTTCGAGCCACGTCGCTGCGTCGGTCTCGAACAGCGTGGGGCCGGCTTCGGTTCGGGCCGGGTCGGGCGTCTGCGCGGCGCTGGTCCGCTTCACGCCGGGAATCGCCGCGGCGCGCGCGGCCGCTTCGTCATAGCCGGTCAGGATGCCCGGATAGAGCATGGTTCCGGGAGCCGCCCCCAGGAACAGCCCGGCGAGCTTCTCGCAAAGCGCAGCAAAGGCGTCGCCGTCGCTGCCGATAATCAGCCCCGGGCAGGTGCAGAACTGCCCCACACCCAGATTGACGGAATTGCAAAGCCCCTGCGCGAGCCCATCCGGCGATTGTTCCAGCGCGCCGGGCAGGATGAAGACCGGGTTGACGCTGCCCATTTCCACAAACGCGGGAATCGGGTCGGGGCGTGCGGAGGCCGCATCGAAGATGGCCCGTCCGGCGCGCAACGATCCGGTGAATGCCACGGCCTTCGTCTCCGCATGGCGCACCAGCGCAATCGAGGTGGCCGGGTCGGTCGCGTGCAGCATGGAGAAGACGCCTTCCGGCAGATCGGCCTTGTGGACCGCTCGGGCAACCGCGCCCGCCACCAGCTCCGATGTGCCCGGATGCGCCGGGTGGGCCTTCACCACAACCGTGTTGCGCGCGGCCAGCGCCGACGCGGTGTCGCCCCCGGCCACTGAGAACGCCAGGGGAAAGTTGCTGGCGGCGAACACCACCACCGGTCCTGTCGGGATCAGCATGCGGCGCAGATCGGGCCGCGGCGCCGGCTTGCGGTCCGGCAGCGCGGTGTCAATGCGGGCATCCACGTACGACCCTTCCTTCACCAGCGCCGCGAACAGGCGAAGCTGATTCGTGGTGCGCGCGCGCTCCCCGGTGAGCCGGTCCACTGGAAGTCCCGACTCCTCCGCGGCCCGGCCGATGAGCGCGTCGCCCAGCGCCAGGATCTCTTCGGCGATCGACTCCAGCAACCCGCCCACCGTTTCCGCGCTGCTGGCGCGAAACGCCGGGAAGGCCCCGGCCGCCAGCCTGAGCGCCCGGTCCACCTCCTCGCCGGTGGCTTCGAAGAACACCGGGTCGAGAGGCTTTCCCTGTCGTGGATCGAAAGCGGAAAACGTCTTCCGGCCGGCCGCCGATAACGTCCCCCCAATCTGATTCTTACCGTGCAGTTCCATGATTCAGTCGCCACATTAGCACACCGTGGCCGGACTGCAATGCACATTACGATGGCGCGTTCCAGGTGAGGATTTTTCTTTTCAGGCATCGACTGACGGAGTACAATCGCTTGAGCCTCCTCCGGGCTTGCGTGGGACGTGAGTCATGCCCGAGCACAACGGCCAGTGGCGCTATCTTTGTTCCGAGCTTGTCCGGGTCGAATACGAGGCCGCTCCGGGGACGGTTCGGCAACTGACCGGCAACCTCGAGGAGATCTCGCCAACTGCCGCCGTCCTGCTGCTGGACATTAACGTGCAGCGTGGCCGCGTCTTGTCGTTCCAGGCGCAAAATCGCCAGTGGCGCGCCGTGGTGGACTCCTGGGTCTACGAGCCCCCGTTCGGCTACTTCGTCTCGGTCCGCTTCCTGGATGGATACCGCTGGAGCAAAGAGCACTTCCGGCCGGCGCACCTTCTGAAGGTCGCCCGATCCGGGCGCGCGAAAGGTCACAACGCTTCGTGACCGGCGCCGATCCCGAATCTCCGCGACACGAAATAGATCGGCACGCCCACCACCACCAGAATCAGTCCCGGCCATGTGTAGTTCGGCTTGTACAGCAGCAGCAGAACCTCGATGACGCCGGCGACAACAATGTAGAGCAGCGGCAGCACGGGATAGCCGAACGCCCGGTACGGCCGCGGCAAATCGGGTTGCGTGCGCCGCAACACGAACAGGCCCGCGATGGTGAGGATATAGAACAGCAGAACGGCGAAAATCACGTAATCGAGCAGATCGCTGTAGCGGCCCGTGAGCGTCAGCAAACAGGCCCAGACGCACTGCACCATCAGCGATACCCGCGGCGTGTGATGCACCGGGTCCAGCCGCGCCACCGGACGGAAGAACAGGCCATCGAGGGCCATGGCGTAGTACACGCGCGCGCCCGCCAGGATCATGCCGTTGAGACAGCCGAACGTGGAGACCATGATGGCCGCCGCCATCACCTTCACCGCCACCGGGCCCAGAATGCCCGAGGCCACCGCCGTAGCCACCCGGTCCTCCGGCGCGGCGGCGATGCCGGCCAGCGGCAGCACGCTCAGGTAAACGAAATTGCAGGCAAGGTACAGCAGCGAGACCACCCCCACGCCCAAAGCCAGCGAGAGCGGCAGGTTTCGTTTCGGATCGCGCACCTCGCCCGCCGTGAACGTCACGTTGTTCCACGCGTCGGAAGAGAACAGCGCGCCCACCATGGCCACGCCGACAATGCGGATGGTGGTGAGGGTCCAATCGGCATTGCGCCAGAAACCGCCGAAATTATCATGAATAGCCGCGGGATTTCGTCCGAATAAAACCCCCAGCCCCACCAGACCCAGCAGCGCGCCAATCTTGGCGATGGTGAACACGTTTTGCACCACCGCCCCGGTGCGTACTCCGCGAGTATTCACCGCCGTCAGCAGCACCAGTACGGCAATGGCCAGCAACTGCTGGGTGGTGAGGCCCAGCTTGCCCGAACCAATCAGATAATTATGCGCGGAAACGGCCGGAAAGAACACGCCCGTGAACTTGGCGAACGCGACCGCCACCGCGGCAATGGTGCCCGTCTGGATCACCGTGAACAACGTCCAGCCGTAGAGGAACCCGCTGAGCGGCCCGAAGGCCTCCCGCAGGTAGACGTACTGGCCGCCCGCGCGCGGCATGGCCGCGGCCAGCTCGCCGTAGCTCAACGCGGCGACGATGGTGAGCGCGGCGGTGACCACCCACGTCATGATCAGCAGGCCTGGCGATCGCACCTGGCGCGCGATGTCGGCGGAGACGATGAAAATCCCCGAGCCGATCATGGAGCCCATGACGAGCGTCGTGGAAT
>CAYVPZ010000286.1:0-6455 GCA_964453955.1 uncultured Solibacteraceae bacterium
GGAACACCACCTCATCGGAATGCAGCCCGTCCGCGCTGGTCCAGTGCGTGGCGCGCATTCGCGAACCGTTCCATGTCAGGTGGGTGAGCCCGAGCACTTCCCGGTAGCTGACCCACAGACTGCCGTCTTTCCCCGCGGCCAGGCTGTCCACGTGAGTGGCGCGCAGTCCGTCGCGCTGGGTGTAGCGTCTCCACCGCCCGCGATCGAAGCAGAGCAGACCTTCGGTCCCGGCGATCCACACTCGCCCCAGCCCATCCTCCAGCAATGTGTGAAACTCCTCGCGCGCGCTCGCCGAGGGCAACGGCTGCGGCGAGAAATCGGGCACGCCGCTCCCGGCCGGGGTAGTGCTGCGATACAGCGCGCCCGTGCCGGTCACCCACACGTAATCCTGACTATCCACCAGCACCTTCGGAGCGAATACGTTGGGGAGCACCTGGCTGAGCCGTCCCGTCCGCCCGTCCAGACGCCAGAGACCGTCATTCCCGGTGCCGATCCACAGCGAGTTGTCGCGCGAGTGCGCCAGCGAAAGCACCATCTTCGACGCCAGTTCGGTTCGCGCGCGCAGCCGCTCGGAAGACTCTCCCTGTCGATTGGCGGAGCTCAGCCCCGCCGTGGTGCCAATCCAGAGCGTTCCCGCCGCGTCGCGGTGAATCGCCCAGACCGATTCGTGCGGCAGCCCTTCGGCGGCGCTCCACGACTCCCATTCCCCATAGCCCAGCCAGCGCTGCAAACCGAGCCCGGCGAATCCGATCCACAGCGATCCCTCGCGATCCGCCAGCACGGCGGTCACTTCGTTGCGGGCCAGCCCGGCGGAGCTGTCGATCAACTGCCAGCTATGCCGCGACCAGCGGCACAGCCCGCCCGATGAGGTCAGGATCACGTCGCCGTTGCGCTCCACCTCGAGCGCGGGGTCGCCCAGAAATGGAGCAAATCCCGAGCGGGCGATCGGCAACGGGGGCAACGCCTGGAATAGCGATGCGCCGTTCTCGCGGACCGCCACCACCGCGCTGCTGGCCACCCACAAATCCCCGGCGTTATCCATGCGAATGAAAGTCCACGATTCACGCGGCAACTCCGGCGCAACCGGAATCAGCCCCCCATTCTGCACCACGCAAAGGCGGTCTCCGCAGCCGGCCCATAATTTGCCGTGCGGGTCCGCGTAAACGCTGGAGATTTCCGTCTTGTTTGCAGCGCCCAGAAAGTTGAAATGGTATGAAGCCCGGTCCGCCTGCATGGCCAGCCCTCGGGAAGTGGCCATCAGCAGGCGGCCCGCGGAGTCGGTGGCGATGCCCTGGCGGTGTGACGTGATGAGCGTTGCGCCGTCCGCGAGAACGGGAATGAACCGGCCCTGCTCGAACCGCGCCAGTCCGCCGCCGGTCGCGGCATACAGGACCCCGCTTCGATCCTCGTACAGGCTCACTATGCGGCTGCCGGGAAGGCCCTGAGAAACGCTGAATGGCTCGAATCGTGCGCCGTCGTATCGGAATAATCCGTTTTGCGTGCCGGTCCAGAGAAATCCGACCCGGTCCTGCAGCAGGCACAGGGGCACCAGATTGGCCAGGCCTTCGGACTGTCCGTACGACTGAAAGCTGTATTGCTGCGCAAAGCAAACCTGCTGGAACGCAGTACCAGCCAGCAGGATCGCCAGGTACCACAGCCGGACAAATGAGCGCATACACAACACGCAGCGACGTAAAACTATCGCACGGCTGGTGGAATCTCTTTAGGGCGGTCACCGCAATCGGCCTTTTGTTTTTCCTTGGCTTAGAGCGCGGCGCTCATCCCCGCCCCGCTACACTGCACGGTGGCTGGGTCATGCCGTACTATCCAACGCGCCGGGTGACCGTAATCGCGCGCGACCCGAGCGTACAAGTCCACGGGGCCATCGTCCGCACCGCCGTCGAGATTCCCAATGAAGAACTGCAGCCCGGCCCGCGCGGATACCGGGTGCAGGTGGTCGACTACGATTCTTCCACCGGCGTCCTCTACAAGACCGTGACAGGTCCGCCGAACCGGTCCGACGGCCCGCCCGCCGATCCGTTCGCGCGCGCGAGCGACGACGAACTGCTGGCCAGTCCGGATTTTCACGCCATGAACAGCTACGCCATCGTCATGCGGACCCTGGCGCGGTTTGAATTCGCGCTCGGACGCCGCGTGGCGTGGAGTTTTCCCGGCCATCAGATGAAGGTGGCGCCCCACGCCTTCGCGGACCCCAACGCCTTATATTCGGCCGAAGACGAGGCGCTTCTGTTTGGCTACTTTCCTCAACCCGGCGGCAGCCGCAACATCTTCGGCTGCCTGGCCCACGACATCATCGCGCACGAGACCACCCACGCGTTGCTGGACGGGTTGCGCGAGCGCTACACGGACCCGTCGTCGCCAGAACAGGCCGGCTTTCACGAGGGCTTCGCCGACCTGGTCGCGTTGCTTTCCCTCTTCGCGCTGCGGGAGGTGGTGGAGAAAGTGCTCGACCCCGCCGCGCAGGCGGACTGCATTTCCGCCAGCGCGGTTACCGCCAGCGCGCTGCGGCAATCCATTCTGCTGAGCCTCGGGCAGGAATTCGGCCAGGAGCTTTCGGGCATTCGCGGAAACCCGTTGCGCCGTTCGGTGACTCTGCGGCCACAACAGGCCGCAAAGCGCGACGCGGAACCGCATCACCGTGGCGAGGTGCTGGTGGCCGCGGTCATGGATGCCTTCCTGAATATCTGGGTGAGGCGGCTGGCGCCATACATTCACAATGAGGTGCTCGACCGCGGCCGCGCCGTGGAGGAAGGAGCCGGCGTGGCCGACCGGCTGCTCACCATCTGCATCCGCGCCCTCGACTATTGCCCCCCGACGGATCTCCAGTTCTGCGATTTCGCCAGCGCGCTGCTGACGGCCGACTGGGAAATGTATCCGCGCGACGACAAGTACTTCTTCCGCAACGAACTGGGCGCCTCGTTCGCGAAGTACGGCATCCGGCCGGCATCGGCGGGCGCCCGCGAGCCGGGCTCGTGGGACCCACCCGAGGAAGAGCCCGTCTACGACCGCACGCATTTCGAGGCGATGCAGCGCGACCCGGATGAATTATTCCGATTTATCTGGGAAAACCGCCGGCTTTTCCGCCTGCACGATAACGCGTATACGCGTGTGTTCTCCGTGCGCCCCTGCCTGCGCACCGGCCCGGATGGGTTCTTTTTGCGAGAAACGGTCGTGGAGTATGTGCAACTGATCCGCATTCGCGCCACCGAGTTGAAAACACTGGGGATTCGCCGGCCACCGGGCATGCCGGCAGGCCAGGAGGTGACGCTCTACGGCGGCAACGCCATGATCTTCGATCAATTTGGCCGGGTAAAATACAACGTCGGCAATTCGCTCTTCAATACGAAGCGGCAACAGGCCCGGCTCAACCACCTTTGGGACTGCGGCTTTTTCTCTCCCGGCGCGGCGCGGTCGAACCGCTTCGCGTCCATGCACCGCCGCCGCATGATGGAGTTCCGGTGAGCCCGCGCCGGATCGTGCTGCGGGCGTACAACGTCGGTTTCGGAGACTGTTTTCTTCTGACCTTTCATTACTCCGGGTCGCAGCGCCGCGTGCTGATCGACTTCGGCAGCACCGCTCCGCCCGCCGGCGCGCCTGCCGACCACATGCGACGCATCGCCCGGGACATCGCGGCAGGCGGCCGGTTGCACGCGGTGGTGATGACCCACCGGCATCGCGATCACATCAGCGGGTTTGGCACAGGCACGGGGAAGATTATTGCTTCGCTGGCGCCCGAGGTGATCATCCAGCCCTGGACCGAGGACCCCGCCGCGGCCCCGGACGGTTTAAGCGCTGGCGGAGCCTGCACGCAGGGCGAGGAGGATATTCTGAACCGGTCGGCAGTCCGCTGCCTGCTGGAGATGGGGCGCAAAGGCCGCGCCATCTACGTGCACGGGGGATCGCCGTCGGGTCTCGAAGAATTGCTGCCGGGCGTGGACGTTTTCGTGCTCGGCCCGCCCACTTTGGAGCAATCCGCGGCCATCCGGCGGGAGCGTCTGCGGGACCCCGCGGAATTCTGGCAGTTTCGTGCGTTCTGGGAATCGCGGGCCGGCGCCGCCCAAAGCGCCGATCTGTTTCCGCACGCGCCCCGCTACGCACCCGACACCGCGCCCGCGAACCTGCGCTGGTTCCTCGGGCGAGCCCGGCGCATTCGCAACCGGCAGGCCAAAGAGTTCGTGCGCGCGCTCGACCATGTGCTGAACAACACCAGCGTCATCCTGCTGTTCCGGATTGGCGATTTCAGCCTGCTCTTCCCCGGCGACGCGCAGATTGAGAACTGGTCCTGGTCGCTCGGCCAGAAGCGCTACCGGGAATTGCTGCGCGGCGTCAACGTGTATAAGGTGGGGCACCACGGCAGCTTCAACGCAACGCCCCGCTCGCTGTGGAATCTGTTCGCGCATCGCACCGGCAAAGAGGATGAGCCGGGGCGATTGCTGAGCGTGTTGTCCACGCGGTCCGGCAGGCACGGCAGCGAACGGGCCCACACCGAAGTGCCCCGCCGGACGCTCGTGGAAATGCTGCAGCGCGAGAGCAACTTGTTCTGCACCCAGAGTCTGCCAAAATCGCAATTGTACAGAGAGTTCGAGTTTACGCTCGCTGGCGAGGCCCGATGAGTGAAGGGATGGCTTTGTGCCTGTCCGGTGGCGGGTACCGGGCCATGCTGTTCCACCTGGGCGCGCTGTGGCGTCTGAATGAGCTGGGTTACTGCGCTAAGATCGACCGCATTTCCAGCGTGTCCGGCGGCTCCATCACGGCGGGGGTTCTTGGTCTGCACTGGAACAAGCTGGGCGTCGCCTCCGGCGCTCCCGCACCCGGTTTCCCGGCGATTGTGGATGAGGTGCGGGGGATGGCCGGCATCACCATCGACGTCGGCTCATTGCTGAAAGGCCTGTTCGGGCCAGGCACGGTTTCCGCCAGGGTCTGCGAAGCCTACGATGAAACGCTGTTCCACGGCGCCACACTGCAGGATCTGCCGGACCAGCCGCGCTTCGTCATCGACGCCACCAACGTGCAATCGGCGGCGCTGTTCCGTTTTTCGAAGCCCTATGCGCGCGACTGGCGCGTGGGCGAGATCCCCAACCCGCGCATCCCCCTGGCCGTGGCGGTGACGGCGTCCTCGGCATTTCCTCCGGTACTGTCGCCCATGGAACTCGATCCCTCGAAGTACGGCTGCGTATTCGAGCCCGCCCCTCCCTACCCCGCGAAAATCGTGCTCACCGATGGCGGCGTGTACGACAACCTGGGCCTCGAGACCGCTTGGAAAGAATGCCGCGCCATCCTGGTGAGCGATGCCGGCGCCAGCGCCACCGCCGAGCCGCAGCCCCATCGCGATTGGGCACGGCATGCGTATCGCGTCCTGGAGATTATTGACGACCAGGTTCGCAGCCTGCGCACGCGCACCGTGATGGCGGCCTTTGAAAGGGGTGACCGCGCCGGCGCGTACTTCGGCATTCGCACGGATATCCACGATTATGGGCTGGACGACGCGCTTCCCTGCCCTCTGGCGCAGACCACCGAGCTGGCCGGCATTCCCACGCGCCTGAAAGCGCTCGCGCCGGAAGTGCAGGAGCGCCTGATCAACTGGGGCTACGCGGTCTGCGACGCGGCCATGCGCAGGCACGTGGACGGGTCCCTGCCGGCCCCGACGGCCTTCCCGTACCCTCGCGGCGTGGGTTGCTGAGACGCGAGGAAACGTGGCTGTGCTACGCTCACCGGTAGAGTTCTGACGCCCTTGATCCAGACGCTGATCAAAACCTGGTGGTTGCTGGCGCTGTGCGGCGTTTTTGACGCGGCATATTCCGCCATGAACTTCTTCATGCAGCGCCCGGACGGGTCCCTGGCTCTGCGCACATTCGTACAATATCGAGGCACGGTTGTGCAGATGGGTATGCTCGCACTGGCGGCAGGAGTCTGCACCATCGTCGCCGGAATCTGGAGTTCCAGAAGGGGCAAATCCTGGTTTCTGGTGCTGAATGGCCTGGCCTGCAGCACACTCGGATTGATCTTTACATTCTGGAGAGGCCCACTCGCTTTTCGTACTATCGCGCTGCTGATCGTCGTGATGGCCCTGAGCATCGGCATTTATGAATTGGCGAGCCCACAAACGTGGCTCTTAGCCGCAGCCGGAGTGGTCTCGATTGGGTTCGCTCTGGTATTCCTTGCTTTCGTGTTTCGCTGGATCAAACTGGAACCAGCCTCACCGGATCAGACTTTGCACTGGCTGGGCTCTTACTTCGCCTTCAGCGCGGTCTGCATGCTGGGGCTGGCCCTGCGCCTGCACGGCCTGCGGCCGGCCATCTATCGCGCCGCCTGAGTTCATTTGCGCGACAACGCGCCGGGTCTTGCAGAGGGTAACGGAACTGATGTATAGTCGTTTATCGATATAGCGATCATCGAGCCCCCATGCCCAAACGGAAACTCGATCCCCTTCCCGC
>CAYVPZ010000287.1:0-6449 GCA_964453955.1 uncultured Solibacteraceae bacterium
TGGATGGCGCGCGAGTGAAATCCTTCGACCCGGAGGAGGAGACAAGCGCGCCGGCACTGTCCACCCTGACGATTTCCGGGCCCTACGATATCGCCGGTGCGGGAGACACGCCGAGCCGGGAGAAGATCTTTGTGTGCACACCGGCCACGGCGAAGGACGAAGAGCCCTGCGCCACGAAGATTCTCTCCGCGCTTGCGTATCGCGCTTTTCGCCGGCCCATCGCGGATGCCGATCTGCAACCGTTGCTGGCCTTCTACCAACGGGGCCGCCGGGAGGGAACATTCGAGAATGGCGTGGAAGCGGCGTTGCGCGCCCTGCTGGTCTCCCCCGATTTCCTGTTCCGCGTGGAGCATGACCCGAGCGGTCTGCCCCCCGGAACCGCGCACCGCGTGAACGATTTCGAGCTGGCCTCCCGCCTTTCGTTTTTCCTGTGGAGCAGCATTCCGGACGAGGAACTGCTGAGGCTGGCGGAACAGGGCAGACTGCACGACCCCGCCGTGCTTTCGCAACAGGTGAACCGGATGCTCGACGACCGCCGCTCGAAAGCACTGGTGGACAACTTTGCGGGGCAGTGGCTCTATCTGCGCAACCTGGCGCAGGTGAAGCCCGACCCGGACGATTTCCCCGAGTTCGACACCAGCCTGCGGCAGAGCTTCCAAAAGGAAACCGAGCTGTTCTTCGCCTACATCCTGAGGTCGAACCGGCCGGTGACGGATCTGCTGGATGCCCGGTACACCTTCGTCAATCAGCGTCTGGCCGAGCACTACGGTATTCCGAACATCTACGGCTCACAGTTCCGCCTGGTCAGTTTGAGCGACCCGAACCGCGGTGGAATCCTGGGACAGGGAAGTCTGCTCACGGTGACCTCGTACCCGAACCGAACGTCGGTGGTGCAGCGCGGCAAGTGGGTTCTCGAAAACCTGTTGGGCACGCCGCCTCCTCCTCCACCACCGGATGTCCCGTCGTTGAAAGCCCACGGCGAGGAGGGAAGCCAGTTGACCATGCGCGAACAGATGGAGCAGCATCGCGCCAATGCGACGTGCGCCGCGTGCCACTCACGCATGGACCCGATCGGGTTTTCGCTGGAGAACTACGACGGCATCGGAAAGTGGCGGGCCAAAGATCAGGGCCGCATGATCGACGCTTCCGGAAATCTCCCCGACGGAACCCAGTTCGAGGGCCTGGCGGGGCTCCGGACGCTGCTTCTGACCAAGCGCCGCGATCAGTTCATTTCCACCGTGGCGGACCGGCTTCTCACCTACGCGCTGGGACGCGGCCTCGAGTATTATGACAAGCCCGCCGTGCGATCCATCGTACGCGAGGCCAGCAGCCCGGACCCGAACGCTCCGGCCCCCAGCTTCGAGGATCTGATCAAAGCCGTTGTGAAAAGTGTGCCCTTTCAAATGAGGAGAACTCCCGAATCATGATGGTCACGAAAAAAGCTCTCCCTCGCCGCACGTTTCTGCGCGGCGCCGGCGCGGCCCTGGCTCTACCACTGCTGGACGCGATGGTCCCGGCGATGGCCGCCACCCGCCTGACACAGGCCAATCCCGCCGTGCGGCTCGGCTTCGTGTATGTGCCCAATGGAATCATCCAGAAGAACTGGCTTCCCTCCGCGGAAGGGACCAGCTTCGATTTCGCATCGACCATGAAGGCCCTCGAGCCGTTCCGGGACCGGTTAAATGTGCTGAGCGGGCTGGCCCAGGTGAACGGCCGGGCTCTCGGCGACGGGCCGGGCGACCATGCGCGCGCGGGCGCCACCTGGCTTACCGGCGTGCATCCCAGGAAGACGGAAGGCGCCGACATTCATGCGGGTGTGTCGGCGGATCAGATCGCCGCGAGGGAACTGGGCCAGTCCACCCAGCTTGCGTCACTTGAGCTCGGTCTGGAAGAGCAAAGCATGGTGGGAGGGTGCGACTCCGGTTACAGTTGCGCCTATACCAACACCATCTCCTGGCGCACTCCGACGACACCGAATCCGATGGAGGTGAATCCGCGCGCCGTGTTCGAGCGTCTGTTCGGGGACGGCGACAGCACCGATCGGGCGTCACGCCTCCAGCGCATGAGGGAAGACACCAGCGTTCTCGACTACGTCCGCGAAAGCGTTGGACGCCTGCAGCCGGGTTTAGGGGCCCGCGATAAAGGGAAGCTGAACGAGTACCTGGAAGGTATTCGCGACATCGAACGCCGTATACAGAAGGCGGAACAACAGAGCGCCGCGATGGAGCTGCCCGTGGTGGAGCGTCCGTCCGGCATCCCCGAGGAATTTGAAGACCACGCGAAGCTGATGAGCGACATGCTGGTGATCGCTTTCCAGACGGACATGACGCGAATTGTGACGTTCATGCTGGCGCACGAAGGCAGCAACCGGAGTTACCGGTCGATCGGAATATCGGATGGGCACCATTCGGTGACCCATCACCAGAACGATCCGGAAAAGATCGCGAAAGTGGTCAAAATTAACGAGCTGCATGTCAGGACCTTTGCCTATCTGCTCGATAAATTGCGGTCTACGCCCGACGGCGATGGAAGTCTGCTGGACCATTCGATGATCCTTTACGGCAGCAGCATCAGCGACGGCAACGCGCACACGCATGACGATCTGCCGCTGGTTCTGGTGGGCGGCGCGGCGGGCCGGATCCAGTGCGGGCGGCACATCCGGTACGCGGCGGAAACGCCCATGAACAATCTTCTGCTGACCATGCTGGACAAGGCCGGGGTGCCGTTCGAGCGTCTGGGTGACAGCACTGGCGAAGCAAAATACCTTTCCGAAGTATAGCGGCGTGCGCAGAGCGGGCTTACTCTCGGTCCTGCTTGCCTCATCGTGTTTCGCGGCCGGCGATTCCCGGCTGATCGACGCGGTGAAGGACCGCAACCTCAAAGCCGTCAATTCCCTTCTCGGCGAACATGTGGACGTGAACGTCCCGCAGCCCGACGGGGCCACGCCGCTGGCCTGGGCCGCTTATCTGGATGAAGAGGACATCGTGGACGTCCTGTTGAAAGCGGGCGCACGAGTGAACACGGCCGACGAGTATGGCGAGACGCCGCTTACTCTGGCTTGCGCTAACGGGAACGGATCGGTGGTCCGTAAGCTGCTGGATGCGGGCGCCGACGCAAACGCTTCCCGCTGGGGCGGAGAAACGGCGTTGATGCTGGCCGCGCGGTCCGGCAGCGTGGAGGCAGTGAAGCAGCTGCTGCTCAAGGGGGCCAGAGCCGATGCCATGGAATCGCGCAAAGGGCAGAACGCGCTCATGTGGGCGGCAGCGGAAGGCCACTCGGACGTTGTCGAGGTATTGCTCCAGCATGGAGCGAATGCGAGCGCCGCCTCGAAGGGCGGATTCACGCCGCTGGTGTTTGCCGCGCAAAAGGGGGACGTGAAATCGGTTCTCAGCCTCATCGCGGCCCATGCTGACGTGAACCACACGGTGCCCACCGGCCAGAGCGCGCTGGAGCTTGCCCTGATCGGCCACAGGAACGAGGTTGCCGGTGTTCTTCTCGATCGCGGCGCGAGCGCCACCAGCGCGGACAAGGCCGGAATGACGTCTCTCCACGCGGCAGCCCAGGCGGGCAGCGTGGAGCTGGTCAGGAAGCTGCTGGCCAGGGGGGCGAATCCAAACGCGCAAACGGCGAAGACGGCGGCCGCGAGCGGGGGGACTGCTTCGGGACTCTTCCGCGCACCGCCAGGCGAACTGACTCCTCTCCACATGGCGGCGAAAGCGAATCACGAAGATGTCATGCGCGTGCTGGTGGCCGCCGGCGCCGATCCCAAACTCAAGGGTCAGGATGGCACCACACTACTGATGTCCGCCGCGGCAAGCGGTCACGTGGGGGTGGTCCGGTATGCTTACGAGCTGGACCCGGACATCAACGCGGTAACAAAGAGCGGCAGCACGGCGGCGCACATCGCGGTCGTGGCCTTTCAATCCTCGAGTCAGGAGGAGATCGTAAAGGTGCTGCAATTCCTCGGAGAGCACGGCGCCAACCTCGATGTCAAGGACGGCCGCGGCCGAACGCCGATGGCCATCGCCGCTATCTTTCCACTGGACAACGTGATCGACGCCATCAAGCAAATGATGAATAAGAGCGGGCAGACGCCGCAGGCCACAAAGCGCTAAGCCGCCCTTGGCAAGCCGCTGCAGGCCAACGGCCTGCTCCACAAGGACTGCAAACCATTTGTCCGCCGCTGTGGAGCAGGCGTTTTCGCCTGCATTCGGCCTGGCGCCGCGTGTCCCCGGAGCGCAGCCGCTCCCGTCACACCGGGATGCCGATGCGCCACAGCACATAGCCAATGGCCTGGCGAAAATACACCCAGCGCGACACTGGCGCCGACGGCCGCGGCGAGCCGTATACCGCGAGGCCGCGCGCCACCAGCATCTTCTTCACGCGATAAATGTGATAGCCGTCGCTCACCACAATGCACGAGTGCAGGCCCATGCGCTGCATGATCTCGCCCACGGTGACCACGCTCTCGACCGTGCTTTCGCCCTCGTTCTCGACGATGATGTCCTCGGGGGGAACGCCGTGCGCGGCCAGATACGCGCGGCCGACGCCGCCTTCGGTGAACAGAGGATCGCCGCCCGCGCCGCCGGTGGTGAGGATCAGCGGGGCCTTGTCCTGCAGGTACAGCCAGAGCGCGTGATTCAGGCGTGCTTCGAGCACGGGCGAAGGCTTGCCGCGATACTCGGCCGCGCCCAGCACCACGATCACGTCGGCGGGACGCACCTCGTCAATGGTCGATTGATGTTCAATCTGCCTGGCCACGCGGTCGAGATAACGGTATGCGAGCGCAACCGCGACCGCGCAGACCAGCAGGGCGGCAATGGCGAACCAGCGTTTCATCTTCGGATGCAATCAGCATAGCGCGGCCACACGGACGCACCGTTTCGCACTACGATTGTCCTATGGCCACGGTCACCAGCGCCAGGAACCCGCTGCTCCAGGAAGTGCGCCGAGCGGTGCAGCGCGGCAGTCTCACCGGCGAGGGGCTGTGCGTGGCCGAGGGCTTCCATCTGCTGGAGGAGGCGCTACGCAGCGATTGCGCCATCGAGCACGTGATTGTGGCGGAGTCCGCGCGCAGCGCGCTGGCGGCGCACGTGGCCGGTCTGAAACAGGTGCGCGTGCTCCCGCTGGACGACGCGCTGTTCGCCACCGTCTCGTCGACGGAAGCGAGCCAGGGCGTGGTGACACTGCTGCGCCCGCCGGCGTGGACGCTGGATCACGTGTTCCGCGGCCTGTCGCTGGTGGTGGTGGTGGATGGCGTGCAGGACCCCGGCAACGGCGGCGCCATCGTGCGCGCGGCGGAGGCGTTTGGGGCCACCGGCGTGGTGTTTCTGAAGGGGTCGGCGAACCCGTACAATCCCAAAGCGCTGCGGGCGTCGGCGGGATCGGTGTTCCGCATTCCTCTGGTGGCGGCGGCCGACGACAGATTGCTGCTGGCCGTGGCCGAGAAGAAGCGGGCGCGTTTGTATGCGGCCATGCCGCGCGGCGGGTGCACCATCGACTCGACCGATCTGGGCTGCCGCTGCGCGATCGTCATTGGGGGCGAAGGCCGCGGGGTCAGCCAGGTGCTGGGGGCGGAGGCGACGCCGCTGGTGATTCCCACCGCCACCGTGGAGTCGTTGAACGCGGCCATGGCCGCGGGGATCATCCTGTACGAGGCGCGGCGGCAGCGCTCCACCGCGGGCGAGGGGCATCCGTGAGCCTGTTCGAGCCGGAAATGCTGGCGCACGAGCGCGACGACGCGAAGCGCCCGCTGGCCGAGCGGATGCGGCCGGAAACGCTGGACGGCTTCGTCGGGCAGGAGCATCTGCTGGGCCCCGGCAAGCCGCTGCGCGCGCAGATCGAGCACGACGAGCTGACCTCCATGATTCTGTGGGGGCCGCCGGGTGTGGGCAAGACCACGCTGGCGCGGCTGATCGCCCGCATCACGCGCTGCGAGTTCATCCCGTTCAGCGCGGTTCTGGCCGGTATCAAGGAGATCAAGGCGGTGATGGCCGACGCCGAGCGCAATCTGCGGCGCGGCCGGCGCACCGTGCTGTTCATCGACGAGATCCACCGCTTCAACAAAGCCCAGCAGGACGCGTTTCTGCCGTATGTGGAGCGCGGCGACATTATTCTGATTGGGGCGACGACGGAGAACCCGTCGTTCGAGGTGATCTCCGCGCTGCTCTCCCGCGCGCGGGTGCATGCGCTGCGTCCGCTCACCGAGGAGGAGATTGTGACGCTGCTGCGGCGGGCGCTGCCGGTGGTGAAGGCCACGGCGTCCGACGAGCTGCTGCGGCAGATTGCGATGTACGCCAATGGCGACGCCCGCGCCGCGTATAACGTGCTGGAGATGGCGGCAACCGGGGCCGCCGGCGGCGAGATCACCGAGCGCGTGGTGGAGGATTCGCTGCAGCGCAAGATGCTGCTCTACGACAAGAGCGGCGAGGAGCATTACAATCTGATCT
>CAYVPZ010000288.1:0-6436 GCA_964453955.1 uncultured Solibacteraceae bacterium
GCCCCAGCCGGATGTCTTCGGCGCGGTACACCACACCCATGCCGCCACCGCCCAGCTTCTCGACGATGCGGTAATGAATGAAGGTTTTGCCGAGCATCCGTGGGATGAGCATAGCACTCTCGGGGGGTAAGATTTTCGAAAGCCGGGGAGCAAGGATCGGCTGCTACCAGAGCACGGTTCTACATGGAATGATCACGGCGGCGCGTCGCGGCCGGAACGTTCAATCGTGCTGGAAAGGCGCACTCATTTGGACGTATCACACCCAAGCCGCTGCTCTGCCAGGACCTGCATTGGTACCGGCGGATTAGTTACGGGAAACGCACCGGCGTCTTGGAGTTCACTTGGCTGGTTGGTGCCAAACCGCTAACCTGACGCGGGGCTGGCCGAGTGTCCGCGACATTAAGAACAGTCAGGCCGTCCCCCGTTTGCCAGCGGCGGACACCAGGAATTTGTCGCGGCAGGCCGCCGAACAGAAGTACACGGTCTCGGGCCCGTCCCCGTGCTTGAGAGATGTGCTGGTGGCGATGTACGTCCCGCAGACCGGATCGCGCTTCAGTTCGCCGGTGAGCGGCACGCTGGCGCCGGCCGGCCGTCGCGGCGGGGCCTGCGCGGGATTCAGCAGCGCCGACAAACCCTTCATCACAACCCCGATCACGCCGCGCACAAACGTGATAAGGAAGACCGTGCAAAGCAGGTAAAAGATGAGGCGAAACATCGGTCCCGGACTTTATTGTACCGCCCGGTTCTGCGCCACACCCTTCGCTTGTTGCATCGTAGTAGTAGAGGGGTTCTTCTGAGCAACGACTTCATTAAAGCGCTGAAGCTTTTCATCCTGCTGGCGGCGGTGGGCATTCTGGCAGTGGTGCTTCTGCGCGACCGCACCCGGCCGGCGCCGGGCGTCACCTCGACCGGTACACGCCGGCAACCGATCGATTTCCGCCTGGCCGACCTTGCCGGTTCTCGCTGGCAACTCAGCGACCGGCGCGGCAAAGTGGTGCTGGTGAACTTCTGGGCCACCTGGTGTCCCCCGTGCCGCGAGGAGACGCCCGGCCTGGTTCGCCTGTACCGTAACTACCAGCCAAAAGGAGTGGTAGTGGTGGGCATCTCCATGGATGACGATCCCCACCAGGCCGTGCCGCCGTTCCTGCGCGAGTACAAGGTGCCCTACCCGATGCTGGTGCCGGACTCGAGCTTTGAGCTTGCCGGTGACGTCCAATCGCTGCCCACCACGCTGCTGATCGACCGCCAGGGCCGCGTGGCCAAGGTGTATGTGGGCGCGGTCGGGGAAGAGGAAGTGGAAGAGGAACTGGACGTCCTGCTCAAGGAGTCGAGCTGAACCAGGCGGCAACCTTGTCGATGGTGGCCTGAAGCTGGGGCGCTTCCCAGCCGTCCCTGACACACTTCTGCTGTGCCGCGGTCAGCTTCCAGGACAGCGGGGGCGTACCGCACGCGCCGGACAGGTCCGGAAACTCGATGTCCTCGGTCTGGATATCGGCATCTTCCTTCGGGTCGGGCCGAGAGGACCATCTTTCCGTGAAAAGCCTCAGTTGTCGCTGTCCCAGTGCAAGTTGCGCAGTGTCGCGCACGTTCAGAAACGCCGAGACCGGCGCGCTGGTCTGGAAGCCCCAGCCTTGCACCGAGCCGGGCGATGGCGCGTCCGGCGGAAACGAACGGATCTGCAGAATACGGATATGGCGGGCGAGTCCCTTCGTGGCCTCATCCGACAGCGCCTCGTCCAGCCATTGCATCAGCGAGACCACGCCGTAGTTGTCGTAGTAGCCGCCGTCCACAACATGGAAATCCGGCTGGCTGACGGGCTTCGCATCGGATCGGGCGGTGGGCGCGACGTAGGAGAAGCTGGCGGAGAGACGAACGGCGGTGGCCACCGGGAGATCGTAATCGGGATAGGTCGAGTGGAAGCTCGACGCGGCGTGGAACGTGCTGGTGACGAACACCATCTGCCCGCCTTTCTCCACCACGGTGGCGTTGAACAGAAAGGCCGGAAACGGCGGATTCGCGCTGGCGGCGCGCCGGGCCCATTGAGAAAGGGGCTCTCGCGCTAATGGCGCACGCTGTTCCCAGGTTTGCTCCAGCGCCCAGCCGCGGTCCACCAGGCGATTGCGGAACCAGGGGAAAACGGCGCGGTGGACATCGGGGTTGATCCATCCCCAGGCCACCTCGTCCAGACTGGACTGGACCGCGGAATAAGCGGCCTTCCGCAGGTTGGGCGCGTCGGCGCCGAAGTAGAGAGCGCCCACCGAGCCCCCGGAAACGCCGCTCACCAGCACCACGGACTGGGTGAGGTCGCAATGGCATCGCTGGGAGAGGCCCAGCAACACGCGGGTGGTCCAGGCCGCCGCCTGGATGCCGCCTCCGGCCGTGGCGATCAGGACGGGCATCTTTCCAGCGGCAATGCGCCGCCGGAGCAGTTCTCCAGGGGTGATGCGGATGAGGGTCGGGTCACTGCGAACGACGGTGTAGACGTGGTCGGACTGGGGCAGGTGGGCGGTAATCTGGGTCAGCGCGAGGAACGTGAGGAGCACGGGAACGCGGTAGCGGTCGAAGAAGAACGCCAGAAAAGAAAAACCCCAGCACAGAACCATGACGAACAACAGCACGTAGGTGAGGGAGGGCACTTCGAACGACCGGTTTTGCCCGAGGTGTTGCCCTTTCAGGTGGCCGATGCCGATGTACACGCCCAGCGAAAAGAGCGCGAGCCAAATGACGAAGACATGCAGATTGTAAAGCTTCGGGGGATTGCTGCCAGGAATGAGATAGCCCTGCCCGGCTGGTCTCAGGAGGGTCCCGAAGATTTGTCCAAGCCACCCAAACGTCCTCTTGACGGGATGGTGCGCCGGGTCGCGCGTGTAGACGCCATGCAGGGCGGTGAGGTGCGCGGCCGGGTACAACAGGAACGGCGGCTGCTCGGTGGTGACGTGGCGGTCGGTGAAGAGGAGTTGGAGGTAATGGGCGGCGAAGGCCAGAGCCGCGGTTAAGACGTATCCGCTGATCGCGGCAGCCACCTTCAGAAAGACCGCGGTGGCCGTGGAACCGTCAAGGGTTGTGTACACGCTGGCGAAGCAGATGGGCACCAGCGCGCTGGCCATTCCCGTGACCAGAATGGGCAGCGAGTGCCGGTGCGGATGAAGGACGATGGCGGGATCGCCCAGCCTCTCGGCGCCGTGAAACAACACCAGGTTGACCGCGGTGATGGCGGCCATGGCCACCAGTACGGCGACGAAATCGAGCGAAAACAGGGCCAGCCAGTTCCCGTCCAGATCGAACAACGCCCCCAGCATGGAAGACGCGGACGTCAGGCAGGCGAGGGGGCCGAAGCCGACCAGAACGAGCAGTGTCAGCAGCGGGAAGCGGAGCACGTAGGCCACCCTGGCCACGCTACCGAGGCGGTTCCAGAACATATTCTGACAATTCTACGCGCTTTCCGGCGTCCCGGAGCAACAATCTTCGTTCCGAGTCGATACAATGCGCGCAATTGGGTGCACCCGGAATTGGGTTCGTTTTGTAATACGGAGTGCGGGGTCGCCCGGGCTTTCCGGCGCCTGGCGCCGGCGGGCTGACCTGGGTATTTCCTTGATTCGCGACGATTTGAGCTCCGGTGGTCATATCGAACCGACGGTAGCGGAGATGTTTGGCGCTGGTTGTCTAAAGTGGTGTCCCGATTGGGGCGGGTGATGGTGACTCGCGCGCGCGGGGCCGCGCCGATACCGGTGAAGAAATCGAACCGTTCAGCCGATCAAAGGACTGGACGTGAAGAAGCGCACTTTTGCCATCCTCGCAGGCTTACTCGCCTGCGGCATGCTGCCTGCCCAGGACGCCACTGCGATGTGGCAGTTCGCGCCGCCCGGCACGAAAGCCTTCATCGGCATCCGCTGGCGCAACATTGAAGATAGCGGGATCGGCCGCGCTTTGGGGCAGCAACTGGCTGACGCGGGCTTCGCCGCGATGCCGGGCTTTGGCCTGCTCAAGGACATCGATGAGGCGGTGATCGCATCGCCCGGCAAAAAGCCGGACGATCCCGAAGACAAAGAGGCGCCCGTGCTGATTCGCGTCACGGGGCGGTTTCGAACCGGCGAACTCGAACGGATGATGGCCGCGCAGGGTGCGCACGCCCAGTTGTACCGGCAAAAGCGGGTATACCGGCAGAAGAAGGACGGCGACATGGCGGTGACCCTGGTGGATGAACACACCTTCCTGTTGGGCGACGCGCCGTCGGTGTTCGCGGCGCTGGACCGGATGGAGTGGCCCTCCCCGGCCGCGAACCCGTTGCTCGCGCGCGCCGCGAAGCTCCGCGAGGACTACGACATATGGGCCGTGTTTGCGGTGGCGCCCGCGGAGATCGCGGGGCATCTGCTGCCGGATCTGCCAATGATTGCGGACGCGCAAGGGCTGGAACTGGGCATTTCGGTGCGGAATGGCCTCGATCTGCGGCTCGGCCTGGACACGGCTTCCCAGGAATCGGCCACAAAGCTGGCGGCCGGAGCGCAGAAAGCCCTCAAGCTGGCCATGAAGGACCTGCAGCAGGGTCCGGACCGGCTGAAGAACGCGGACATTGCCGCGGCGGCGAAGAAAGTTCAGATCGCCGGCGACAAGTCGAGCGTGCGTCTGACGCTGCGGCTGGATGCCGGGGAAGTGGAGCGGAGTCTCGCGCAGGCGGGACGGCTCCGGATCGCCGCACCGCCCGCTGCTGCAGTCTCCAGCCCAGTGCGTCCCTCGCCTCCGGCCCCGAAACAGACCATCCGCATTGAGGGCCTGGAGGACGGCCCCAGAGAAATCCCGCTGGCCCGGTAGTCGAGGGCCGTGCGCGGGTGACGAACCAGGCCCCAGGCTGAGAGCCCCGCGCTGGCCGCGAACCCATGCCACTTAGGTTTTCACCGGAGATTCGGTAATGGGTCAGTTCGAGATGTGGGGCAGGTCTACAACCCGCGCCCCGATATCGAATCGGCGCCATGCGAAGGTTACAAACCCGCGCGCAGGATATAATCCTGCCCCACGCTGATATGGCTGGGCCCCGTGCTATATTGCTAGGAAGATTTGGTTAGGAGGGATGGTTCCCTTACGCGGGACCCTGTCGCCCGCCCGCTGGCCTTTGCGAGGTCAGAGTTTCGAGGTGGGACATGCAATTCCTGCTCAATAATCGACGTGTTTCCACCGACGGCGTGGACGTTCAGACCACGCTGCTGGACTACATCCGTGCGCAGGGCCTGACCGGTGCGAAGGAAGGCTGCGCGGAAGGGGAATGCGGCGCGTGTACCGTGGTCCTGGTTGCGGAGCGGGCGGGCGGAAGCGAGTATCGCGCGGTGAATAGCTGCCTGATGCTGGCGCCCATGGCCGCAGGGCATGAAATCTACACCGTGGAAGCTCTGGCGGCCGAGGGGAAACTGGCCGAAGTGCAGCAGGCAATGGCTTCGGGAGGAGGCTCCCAATGCGGCTACTGCACGCCGGGCTTCGTGATGAGCCTGTTCGCCGAGCAGTACCGGCCGGGGCGGGCGGGCTCATGCGATCCGCACGAGCTGGGCGGCAATTTGTGCCGTTGCACCGGCTATCGGCCGATTCGTGACGCCGCACTGTCGCTCGGTCCCGCGCCCGCGGGCACGTTCCTCGATCGTTTGTCGCGGCCCGCGGCGAAGCTGGAAGCAATCGAGTACCGGAGCGCGGGCACGCGATTCTCGCGACCTGCCAGCGTGGAGCAGTGCCTTTCGATTCTCGCGGACGATCCCAGGGCGCGGGTGATTTCCGGCGGCACCGACATGGTGGTGGAATCGAATCTGCGCGGGCGGCGCTGGAGTCATCTGGTGAGCGTGGAAGCGATCGCGGAGCTGCGCGAGTTTTCCGAGAGCGCAAGTTCGATCATGATTGGCGCGGCGCTCCCGCTCAATGAAATCGCAATGCGCTGGACGACGGCGCCGGAGGTGTTGCTTCGCTGGCTGCGTCTGTTCGCCTCGCCTCCGCTGCGCAACCGGGCGACTCTGGGCGGAAACCTGGCCACGGCTTCGCCCATTGGCGATGGAGCGCCGCTGTTGCTGGCGCTGGATGCCGCGGTACACCTGGCGAGCCGACGCGGGCGGAGAAGAATTGCCCTCGCTTCTTTCTTTACCGGTTACCGCCGCACAGCGCTGGCGCCGGACGAACTGATCGCGGCCATCGAAATTCCCCGGCCGCTGCCCGAATTCGTGCGGTTCTATAAAGTCGCGAAACGGCGCATGGACGATATCAGTACCGTGGCCGCCGCGATGGCCATGGGCTGGGACGAATCGGGGAGAGTGGCGCGCGCGCGGTTCGCATTTGGCGGCGTAGCGGCGATTCCTTTGCGCGCGACGGCGGCGGAAGAGGCGACCGTTGGCCATCGCTGGAATGACGCCGCGGTGGAGCGCGCGCAGGCCGCCCTGGCGCGGACGCTGGACCCGATCAGCGATCA
>CAYVPZ010000289.1:0-6387 GCA_964453955.1 uncultured Solibacteraceae bacterium
TGGGCAGGGGCGTGAGCGACGCGCGAATGGTGTCGCAGATGCCTTCCTCCAGCAGGATGGCCAGCGCCGCGGTGGTGGCCACGATGCCCTTGGCGCCGAGTCCCGCTTCGGTGAGGCCCAGGTGCAGCGCGTAATCGCACCCGGCGCCCAGCCGGCGGTACACCGTCACCAGGTCCTGCACGCCGCTGAGCTTGGCGCTGATAATGATGCGCGCGCGCGGCAGGCCGTATTCTTCCGCGGCCCGCGCGGACTCGAGCGCGCTGGCGACGATGGCGTCGATCATCACTTCCTTGGCGCCGCGGGGCTCGGCCAGCTTCGCGTTCTCGTCCATCAGCCGCGCCAGCAAAGCCTGATCGAGCGAGCCCCAGTTGACGCCGATGCGCACCGGCTTTCCGTACTCGACGGCCGCTTCCACCATGGTCCGGAAATTGTCGTCGTGCTTCTTGCCGATGTTCACGTTCCCGGGGTTGATGCGGTATTTGGCGAGCGCGCGGGCGCAGCCGGGATACTTGCGCAGCAGCAGATGGCCATTATAGTGGAAGTCGCCTATCACGGGCACGCGAACGCCGAACTTGTCCAGCGTGTCCACAATCCTGGGCACCGCCGCGGCCGCGGCCTCGGTGTTGACGGTGACCCGAACCAGCTCCGACCCCGCTCGCGCCAGCGCCATCACCTGGTTGACGGTGGCCGGAACGTCGGCCGTGTCGGTGTTGGTCATCGACTGCACCACCACCGGGTGATCGCCGCCCACCATCACACCACCGACATCCACCGCCACCGAGCGGCGTCGCGTTATTGCAGCCATGTGCGCGCTTGCCTCCAGATCTCTCCATTGTACCGGAGGCCGGCGCATCGCCGTGCTCCGCCGACCCGGTCCACGGTGACTGTGCTGTGAGAGAGTGAAACTATAAACAGCACTAGTTGGGCGGTGGCGCAATAATAATGTCGGAACTCGGGTACGTAATCAAACATGGGGGTCTGACCCGGAAGCGGCTCTTGAGAAAGATCACCAGGCGCGGGTTCGGGGCAGCGGTCCTTGGCGGCCTTGCTGGCGCGGCGGCATCACGCCTCGTCGGTGCGCCCCAGGGCGCGGCAGCGGGGGCCGATTTCACGATTGCCATTATTCCCGATCCTCAGTTCCTGGCCGAATCGTGCCCGGACAACTCCGGCGCATATTACGCCGCCATGATGAAGTGGATCGTCGACAACAGGAACATCGTTTTCACGTCCGGCGCGCCCTCCTTTGACGCGAACATCAAGGCCGTGGTGGGCGTCGGCGATTGCGTGAACTCGCCCGCGGGCCCCAATGAGTTCGCCAACGCACAGGCCGCCTGGACCATTCTCGACAGGAATGGAATTGCCTTCACCACGCCTCCCGGGAACCACGACTATTCACGCGAGCCCTCTTCGCGGAGTAACCTCGGAGCGCAATTCGCAACCGGCTTTTTCTCCGCGCGCAACCGCTCTAACGTGTACGGCTCCGGCCTCGGTCTGGGCGGTGGAGACATGGCGTACTGGATCGGATCTTATGACTCGACCGGAGCGAACACCGCGGTTAAGTTCGTTATTTCCGGTATTAATCTACTGATCCTCGCGATGGATTTCTTCGCCGGCACGGCGGCATGGTCCTGGGCCTATGATGTCATGCTGGCGAATTCCGATTGCGAATGCTACATCACCACTCATGCATGGCTGACCAAAAATGGAAAGCAGTTCCAGAGGACGGACCCTTACGGGCCGAACATGTACTCCATGGCCGACGCGCCTTACTCGAATTCCGCCGCGCAAGCGTGGAGCACCGCAGGCGTAAGCACCTGGTCGAACCTTTTCGCGATTTTCTCCGGCCACGATATTGTCGATACCCGGACTTCAGATTTGGCGGTTACGTCGTCTCCGCCGTGGTTCTGGCAGCACGTTCCGGTTAAGAGTAGCAGTCCACGCGGGCAGACTGTGCATCAAGTGTTTGCCAACTCTCAGGAGCTGGACCATGGGTGCAGTGCGTCGGTGAGTAAAGCGAGCGGAGCGGGACAAATCGCCAGCGTCTTCCTGCTCACTCGCCGGCCCGCATTGGGTTTACTCGAGGGCCGCATGATCTCCACGCAATCGGGAGACTGGTTTGGACCGAGATCCCCATCCTTCCCGTCTGGAACAAGCTGGAGCGCTTCGGAGACGGTGCTGTTCTCGGTTCCGTTCACCGGGCACCGGAGAGAACGAACGTAGCGGCCCGCGCCCATGCCACGGTCGCTTACAATGAGGACACCGTGGCGAAGAACCGCCAGCACACCCGTGCTCCACAAGCACCGCAGCCCATTCCGGGAATCGGCCATGTGGAGCGGGCGTTTTCGCCTGCGTTATGCCACCGCCATCGCGGCAAGATCCACGGGAGAGGGCGATGATCAGGATTGCCGATTTGCTGGCCGCCGATTTTTCGAGACCTGTCGAGGAGCTGGTCAAAGTCGACAACGACGATCCGGATACCGTTTTCAGGGAACTAACCGAATACATCGCGACGGATCGTATCCGGGCCGAGTACGAACGCCTGTTCTCCGCGATGGCCGCGGCCCGGGCGTCGCCGCCCGATAGCACCGGGGTCTGGATTTCCGGCTTCTTCGGCGCCGGCAAATCTTCCTTTGCGAAAAACCTCGGGTACGTTCTGGCGGACCGCGCGGTACAGGGCGCCTCCGCCAGCTCGCTTTTCCTGCAGCAAGTGGAGTCCGGGCGGATTGCCGGGTCCGTGGAGCTTCTCCATCGCACGGCGCCCTGCGAGGTCTTCCTGTTCGATGCCCAGGCGGAGCTGTCGCTGCAAACCGGCGCCCAGCACATCACGGACGTCATGTACCGGGTCCTGCTGCGCGATCTGGACTATGCGGAAAACCGCGACATCGCCGAGCTGGAGATGGAACTGGAAAAAGAGGGCCGGCTTGCGGCGTTTGAGGATCTCTGCCTCGCCGAATATAAGGAAAAATGGCCAGGAATCCGCAAAGGCGTCCAGAGACTTGCGCGCGCCAGCGCCCTGCTTCATCGGCTCGATCCCCGCACTTATGCCGCCACCGACACCTGGCTCAACATGGTCACGGCCCGGCCTGCAAGCAGGCTGACGGTCCGGGGTCTGGTCGAGCAGGCGTTCGATCGATGCGCGATTCGCCGTCCCGGGAAGGCCTTCGCCTTCATCATGGACGAAATGGATCAATACGTCGCGTGCGGCGGCGAACGGCTCGAAAACCTGCTCGCCGTGGTCGAGCAGTTCGGCAGGGAAGGCCTTGCGCGGGTGAAGGCCGGAAAGAGCCCGGGCCCCGCGTGGATGATTGTTGTGGCCGAGGAAAAGCCGCCCGAACCGCGGGACCGTTTCCGGCACCACATCGACCTGTCCTCCGCCGGCATCCGCGACGTCGTCGCCGCCCGCGTGTTGCGCAAGAAGGAGAGCGCGGAGCCCATCCTCAGGAAGCTGTTCCGGGATGGCGGCTGCTCCCGCGTCACCGGCCTCGACGAGGATCGGTTTGTCCGGTTCTATCCGTACCTGCCGCACCTGATCGACCTCTCCATCGACATCATGGCCGGCATCCGGCGACATCCCAACGCGCCCGTACAGCTCGGCAGCGGCAATCGCACCATCGCCAGGCAGGCTTTCGAAATGCTCGTGTCGAACCGGACCCGGATCGCCGATCAGCCCGTCGGCGCCCTGGTGAGCGTCGACAGGATTTATGACCTGATCGAAGGGAATATTCCATGGGGTAAGCAGAAAAACATGCTGGATATTCGCCAGCGTTTCGACGACGAAGACTACCCTGGTGTGGCGGCGCGGGTGGCCAGGGCCATCTGCCTCATGGAGTTCGCCAAAACGGATCTGCCGTGCACCATAGAGAACATCGCCGCACTGCTGGTCCGGCATGTAACCGAAGCCCCGCCCACGCAGGCCGTCGCCACAGTCCTTTATCGCTTGAAGGCGGCGCAGTTTGTCCGTGAGACGGAGACCGGCTGGAAGCTGAACGACCTCGATGAACTGCGCCGCGCGGTGTCCACCCTGCAGTGGCTCGGCGACGCCATAGGCGCCGTGAATCCCCGGCCTCCCGGATGGCACAACAACCTGCTCCAGCTTGTTAAGAAGGCGCTTGCTCGCTCGCTGGCCTGGTATACGCGGCCCACGCATGAATTCAACGCCTCGGTATCGCAATCGCTCGAAGAAATCGTCTGCGCCCTGGACCGCCTTTCCATGAACATGGTTGCCCTGGATCACGTTTCCGCGAACACGGCTGCTCTGGACCGGCTGTCCATGGACGTGGCCGCTTTGGAAGCGCGACTGGTGCAATCGCAACGCTCACCGAGGACTGCGAATCCGGAGGGCTTTAACGGCAGAACAGCTTATATCATTGGGCTATTCGGCACCGGACGCCGGTATATCAATGAATTAATGGTGCAGAACATTGGAGAGAGGGCAAAATATTTCCGCGATGGGATCCGCCTGCATCCGGGCCCGACGCCCATGATCTACAGCGGCCACGCCACCATGAGACATCTCTCGCGCGCTCAGGAGCCGCCCGCGGTCATGAGCCGTATATTGGAAGCGGTTGGATCGGGATTTGCCGATTTGATCTTTGTTTATCGTCATCCCCTCGATTCGCTGCTGACGAATTGGATCTGGTGGCGAACATACCTCCGCGACAATCGCGTGATTTCCGGCATCGCGCAGATCTACAAGAACACGAAGGATCTGTGCGCCGACGTGGAGGAGAACTTTCCCGACTTCGAGGCCTTTGCGAAAGCCGACCCCGATTGTTTCGCCGGCGTGCCCGGTCCGAGATTTCTCTCTTTCGAGGAATTCGTCGAGGAGACTGAGCTTCATCTCCAAACCGCCACGCTCGCATTGCGCCTGGAGGACTTTACGATCGATCCGTCGAGAGAGTTCTGCCGAATTGCCGAAGTCATGTCGGTCGTTCCCGATTGGAGCCGATTATCTATAGCCCCTCCGAGGACCAGACCTTATCGCCATTTGGCCGTGAAAGAAGAAGTCCCCCGTTTCAGAGCCTTTATCGAGGGGCTGAGCGCGGAAACACAAAGACGGATTGACAATATGGGCTATTAGCGGGCCGCCGAGCGCCGCCGCTATACGCGCCGCGCCAGCCATGCGCGAGTAACATAGATTGTCTCGATCGCCGTCACACCCGCGATGCGCTTTTCCGCGAAATCCAGGAAGTCCCGGAAAACTTCCGGACCCAATTGCACCTGCAGATCGTTCACCGAGCGCCAGGCGCCGACGTACTGCTCCGGCGTCTGGAGCAGGGAATGCCTGCCTTCGAGGTACAGGACCTCGCCGAATTGCGGTTTGGCGCTCAGCATGTCGGTAAGGCGCTCGGTGATGCCGGAGCGGCCGGACGATACGCGCTGAATGCCGGGCTTGAGCCGCGCAATCTGCGCCTCGATTTCCACCAGCAGCGGGTTCGCCTCGATGAAGCGCGGGTTCCACAAGGCGGCGAAGACGCCGCCCGGACGCAGGACGCGGTGGAACTCGCCGCACGCTTTGTCGAAATCGGCCCAGTGAAGCGATGAGGCCATGCTGACCAGATCGGCCGAGCCGCCGGGCAACCCGGTGGCTTCCGCCGTGCCTTTGCGCCAGACAATGCCCGTGCCGCGCGAGGTTGCAATCCCTTCCCGGCGCATGTCGTCGTTAGGCTCCACGGCCACGACAGAATGGAGGCCGCGGGCCGCAAGCATGCGCGTCCAGATGCCCGTGCCGGCGCCGATATCCGCGGCATCGATACTGCCCGCATCGCGTCCCACACAACGGAGGATGGCGGTGGCCACCTGCGGCGCATAGCCCGGCCGGAACCTTGCATAATCGCCCGCCAGGCCCGTAAAATCTCCGTGTTTCATCGTGGCCATGGTTCACTCGGCAAGCACGTCTTCGAGCACCAGTTCCCCGTTTCGAACCATGTTCTGGTACAGCGCCACGTCTTCCGGATTGTCTATTTCGCCCCATTGGCCATCGGTGCCGAAGGTGTTGATGGGAACCTCCTCTCCGGCCAGCAGCAGGCGCAGCAATCCTGTCATATCGAGGCGATCGCGCATTTCTGCGTCGAGTGTACCAAGCAGCGCCTCGACGGCGCTCCACGCCGGCGGCGTGAATTGCAAGAGACCCATATATTGTCCCTCAATATCTTCTATCCGCGTCGTTTTCCCGCCGATTTCCAGCAACCGGCCCGCGCCATTTATCCGAAACGTCTCCGCGTCGGCCAGGGGATCGGCGAAACGCCGGGTCCACAGGCCGCGCCAGCCCCGGTCGTAACCGATCACCAGGTCGCCCGGAGCACCGGCCAGGCCGCGCACCAGCTCGCCGCGATAGAAGATGTCGCCATAGCTGACCATCACCGGCCCCGCGCGCAGCCAGCGAGC
>CAYVPZ010000290.1:0-6379 GCA_964453955.1 uncultured Solibacteraceae bacterium
GGCCAAAACATTTTCAGGGCCAGGTGTTTCTTGCCTTTAGACACGGGCTGCTAGACCCGTGGCCGAGGGTGGTGAATCGTTTTTATTGACGAAAGAGCAATCGGACAAGGTATCGAAAGCCCGAGCGGATGCCTCCAAGCGGAACGATGTCCTGAAGGTGCTTATGAGTAGCGCCATGTGCTTTGCCCCAGCCCTATTAGGCCTCCGGTGGTCGCTGTTTTCCGCGCCGAGCCGCCGTAGCTTTGTTGTCGGAGACTGCCCATTCGCGATTGTTCCTCCCCGGTCGCACAGTACGGACCTCGAAGGCGTTGGCCCGATGACTCCCGGAGCGGCAACGTTCGTACCGTTGAGTTCCACTCTATGTTTAAGGCTCACCAATTCTGAGGACACGACTGATCGCCGACGCACGACTGAGGCTGCTGGAGTTCGGGCAATCAATGACTGCCAAGTGATGAATTCCGAGTGCTATCTATTCGGCGCTGACGAAACCCTGCTACTTAGATTGACTGAAGCGCTCCGCCCTCCTTGTTTGAATCCCGCGGTTGTGGTCACGAGGGAGGCGGCCAGTGTCTCTGATCCACGTTCGGGTCTCCTCCACACGTTTACGGAATCGAAGATACCGTCAGAGTGGGCAGACAGGGTGCCGTCAGACTAATTGAATTAGAACTGTCGGGCACGATCAAACTCAGGCCCCTTACCCACGCAACAACCGCACCGCTTCCGTCACCGCGCTGGGCTCGCGCTCGGGTTTGGAGGACCCGCCGTTTTCGCCCTCCGGTTCGCCGCCTTCGCCGGGCGCAAGGAACAGGTCCATCTGCAGGCCGTGCTGCTTCGTGTACAAATCGTGATAGCGGCCGCGGGTGCCGTACAGCTCATCGTGCGTGCCGCGCTCGATGATGCGCCCTTCTTCCACCACCAGGATCTGGTCCGCACGGCGAATCGTCGACAGCCGGTGGGCGATGACGAACGTGGTGCGGCCCTTCATGAGGTAGCGCAGGCCCTCCTGGATCAGCGCCTCGGATTCGGAATCGAGGCTGGATGTCGCTTCGTCCAGAATCAGAATGCGCGGGTCGGCGAGAATGGCGCGGGCGATGGACACGCGCTGCTTCTGGCCGCCCGACAATTTCACGCCGCGCTCGCCCACAATGGTGTCGTATTTGTCGGCGAATTTCTCGGCGAATTCGTCCACGCGAGCGATGCGGCACGCGTTCATGATCTGCTCTTCGCTGGCCTGGGGGCGGGAGAAGGCCACGTTCTCGCGGATGGTGCCGTCGAACAGGAACGTATCCTGCAGCACCAGGCCGAGCTGGCTGCGGTAGGAATCGAGGCGCACCGTGGACAGGTCCACATTGTCCACCCGCACCACGCCCGCCGTGGGTACGTGGAATGCCGCGACCAGGCCCACCATGGTGGACTTGCCGCCGCCCGAGGAGCCCACCAGCGCGGTCACGGTGTCCGGCGCCGAGTAGAACGACATGTCGTGGAGCACGGTTTTCGCGGGCTCGTAGGCGAAGCTCACGTCCTCGAAAGCCACCTCGCCACGCACCTCGCCAATTTCCACGGTGCGGCGCGGGTCGGCGTCCTCGGGCATTTCCGAGAGCACTTCGTGGGTGCGCTCGAGGCCGGCAATGGCCTCGGTCAACTGCGTGCCGATGGCCACGATCTGGAACATCGGCGCAATCAGGAACGCCATCAGCGCGATGAAGGTCATCAGGTCGCCGGTGGTCATGTGGTGCGCCAGAATGGACCGCGCGCCCACGAACCACACCAGGGAGGCTACCAGACCCATGAGCACGGTGGCGGAGAGGCTCATCAGGCTGGTGGCGGTGAGGGACTTCAGGATGTTGTTCAGCAGCTTCTGCACGCCGCCGAAGAAGACCTGCTGCTCGCGCTCTTCGGCATGATAGCCCTTCACCACGCGCACGCCGCCCAGGGATTCGGTCAGCCGGCCGGTGACCTCGGCGGTGATTTTGCCGCGCTCGCGGAAAATGGGCCGGATGGTGCGGAACGCCTTTTGCAGAACGAACGTGAATCCAACGATGATCACCAGCGCGATCAGGGTGAGCACCCATTGAATCCACAGCAGCGCGACAAAGACGATGACGGCCATCACGATGCCGCCGGCGAATTCCACCAGCCCGGTGCCGATGAGGTTGCGCACGCCCTCGACGTCGTTCATGATGCGCGACACCAGCGCCCCGGTCTTGTTGGCGTCGTAGTAGGCCACCGGCAGCCGGCTGATGTGCTGCTGCACTTTGGCGCGCAGCTCGGCGATCAGCCGCTGCGCCGCCTTCGAGAGCAACTGCGTCAGAGAGTAGGAGGTGACGGCCTGAATCAGGGTGGCGCCGAGCACCGCCCCCACCAGGGGCGCCAGCAGCGACACCTGCCGTTGGCGGATGACGTTGTCGATCAAAAACTTGGTGGAGAGCGGCAGCACCAGGGCGGCGAGCTTATTGACCGCCATCAGCACGAAGCCGAGCGCCAGGATGCCGCGGCGCGGCCGGATCATCTCCCGGATGTCGGGCCAGACCGAACGCAGGTTCTGGATCGCGCCGCGCTTGTCGGGGGGCCGTTCCGGATCCCCAGCCCTCCGCCTGCCGCGCCCGTGCCCTTCGCCTCCGCCAAATGCTAACGCGTGACCGTGTCCCAAACCCATTGGATGCTCCCGGGCCGCTCCAGGCTGCGGCGGATTCGCGTACGCGGTTACCGCCCGCTGTTACCATGGATGTCGGCATGAAGTGCAGGATCTGCGACGTTCGCAAGCCCCGCCGCTATTGTCTCGCAACCGGAGGGGACATTTGCTCGCTGTGCTGCGGCAACGAGCGGGAGGCGACCCTGCGCTGCCCGCTCGATTGCGTGTATCTGCGGGAAGCGCACTCCCGCGAAAAGCTGGACACCATCCCGGCCGAACGGCTGCCCAGCCCGGACATTCGCGTCACCGAGCGTTTCCTGGAAGAGCACATGCCGCTGGCCGACGCGATCGGCGCGATTCTGCTGGGCGCCGCGCTGGCCGAAGCCGACGCGGTGGACACCGACGTGCAGGAAGCTCTGGACGCGCTCACTCGCACCTGGCGGACCCTCCAGAGCGGGCTGTACTACGAGACGCGGCCGTCCAATCCCATCGCCGCCCGCATCCAGAGCCGCATTCAGGAGGAGATTGCCACGTTGCGGAAGGAACTCTTGGCGAAGGGAGTTCCCGCCATCCCCGACGCCACGTTCCTGGGCATTCTGGTGTTCTTTCACCGTATGTCCATTCAATACGACAACCATCGGCGATACGGGCGCGCGTTTCTTGGTTCTTTCGGAGCCGCGCCACAGGCCGCCGAACCCGGCCCCGCGCCGCTGATTCTGCCTGTATGACCGCGCTGGTGGTGTTTGCGCACGGTTCCACGGTGGACGCGGCGAACCAGGCCATCCGCGACGTTGCCGCACTTGTCGAAGCGCGCAGCGGCACCATCACCGCAGCGGCTTTTCTCGAAATCGCCGAGCCCGGTCTGCCGCGCGCGGTGGAGACGCTGGTGGAGCGCGGGGCCTCCCGCATCGTGGTGCTGCCGTATTTTCTCGCGCCCGGCCGGCATGCCGAGCGCGACCTGCCGCGTCTTATCGAACAAATCCGCGAACAGCTTGGCGGCATCCATAAAGAAGTGAAGATTGAAGCGGCCGCGAATCTCGACGGCCATCCCGCGCTGGTGGGCATCCTGATGGACCGCGCCGCCGCCGTTCTGGAGGGATCCTGAAAGCCCGTCTCATGGCCACCGCGGAACTATGCCCGGAGGTGCGCCAATTCGTCTTCGAAGCCGCGGACACGGAGCGCTTTTCGTTCACGCCCGGCCAGTTCGTTTCCCTCGTGCACCAGTTCGAGGGCCGCGAGATCACCCGCGCCTATTCCATCGCCTCCGCCCCCGGCGGCGACCGTTTCGAGCTGTGCCTGAATCGCGTGAAGGAGGGCGTCTTCTCACCGTGGCTGTTCGCCATGAACCCCGGCGACACCGTGGATATGACCGGGCCACTGGGCTACTTCGTGCTGCGCAATCCGGCGCGCGACGCCCTGTTCGTGGCTACCGGGACGGGCATCGCGCCCATCCGCTCCATTCTGCAGGCGAGCCTCCCCGGGCCGCGGCCCGCGCAGATCACGCTGCTGTTCGGGGCGCGCTATCCGGCCAGCATTCTGTATCGCGCCGAGTTCGAGACCATGGCTGCGCTGTGGCCCGGTTTTCGCTTCTGGCCCACGGTGACCCGGCCCGATGCGGCGTGGACGGGGCGCACCGGACGGGTGCAGCAGCATCTGCTCGAAGCCATCGGCGACCGCCGCGACATGGACGTCTCCATCTGCGGACTGCGCGAAATGGTGGACGACGTGCGCGCCGTGCTCAAGTGCTTGGGCTTCGACCGCAAACAGATTATAGTTGAGAAATACGACTGATGAACCGAAACGTCGGGCTGGTCATCGGCATCGCCGTACTGTTCTTGACGGTGGTGCTGATTCTCAATCAGATGCTTCCCGGAACGCGGCGGCCCACCGACTATCTGGTGATGGGCGGCGCGGCCACCATGGTCTGCCTGCTGGCGCTGTTTCTGATCCTGATCGCCACCAGCATGCGCTCACGTGACATCTTCTTCCGGAAAAAGAAGTGAGCGGCGCCGCGCGAGTTCGCGTGAACCGGCGCGCGGTGGAGCGCGTTCGCTCCGGCCATCCGTGGATTTTCTCGAGCGACGTCTTGGACCGCGGCGCGGCCCAGTCCGGCGACGCCGTGACCGTGCTCGACCCCGCCGGCCGCCCGCTGGGGACGGCGCACTACAGCTCCACTTCGCAGATCTGCCTGCGCGTGCTGAGCGAGCGGCTGGTTCCGGTGGACGGCGCTTTCCTGGCCGAGCGCCTTGCCGAAGCAGCGGCCTGGCGCGAGCGCGTGGTGGCCGATACCACGGCGTACCGGCTGTCTCATGGCGAGGGCGACCGGCTGCCGGGTCTGGTGATCGACCGCTACAGCGACTACTTCACCATCCAGACGCTCAGCCAGGGCATGGATCGGCTGAAACAGGACATTGCCGCCGTGCTGACGGAGCGGTTCGGCGCGCGCGGCGTGATCGCCCGCAACGACGTGGCCGTGCGCAGGCACGAGGGGTTGCCGCTGGAATCCACCGTGCTGGCCGGCGAGATTCCGGAAACCGTCGCCATCCACATGAACGGCCTCGATCTGGAAGCCGACCTCGCGCGGGGCCAGAAGACCGGCGTGTTTCTGGATCAGCGCGAGAACTACGTCGCGGCTGCGCAGTATGCCCGCGGCCACGCGCTCGATTGCTTCACCTCCACGGGCGGTTTTGCCCTGCACATGGCCTCCCGCTGCGAAACCGTGGAGGCGGTGGACAGCTCAGCCGCGGCGCTGGAGCGGGCGCGGGGCAATGCGGAGGCGAACGGATTCGGCAACATCTCTTTTCGCGAGGCCGACGTGTTCGACCTGCTCTCCGGCTATGCCTCGGCGCGCCGCCAGTTCTCCACCGTGGTGCTGGACCCGCCGGCCTTCGCCAAATCGCGCGCGAATCTGGAAGGCGCCGCCCGCGGCTACAAGGACATCAACCTGCGCGCGCTGCGCTTGCTCGGCCCGGGAGGGATTCTGGTTACCTGCTCCTGCTCGCACCACCTGAGCGAAGCGATGCTGCTGGATCTGGTGGCCGAAGCCGCGCTGGACGCCGGCCGCACCCTGCGCGTGGCCGAGCGGCGCACCCAGGCGCGCGATCACCCGATTCTGCTCGCCGTGCCGGAGACGCACTATTTGAAGTGTTTGGTTCTGGAAGTGGTGGGGTAGATGTTGTGTCGCCGGCTCTGATCGATGGTTTCCTGCTGATACAATAAATAATCATCCCTCAGGAGGACGGGGCGTG
The DNA here is from genome assembly GCA_964453955.1 of uncultured Solibacteraceae bacterium. Classification (GTDB taxonomy): domain Bacteria; phylum Acidobacteriota; class Terriglobia; order Bryobacterales; family Bryobacteraceae; genus CAWACP01. The sequence continues at coordinate 5,881 of CAYVPZ010000290.1, forward strand.
CATCCGTTGCCGGCCCCGGACACCCGGACAGAAAGGCACTCACGCATGATCGCCGCAACACAGCTACGCCCCGGTATGGTCATCAAGTTCAACAATGACCTGTACTCGATTTTCACCATGACCCACCGCACGCCCGGCAACCTGCGCGGATTCGTGCAGGTGAAGATGCGCAACCTGCGCAGCGGCTCGCAGACGGAGCACCGGTTTTCCTCCGAAGACCGCGTGGACCGCATCTCGCTGGACGAACGCGAGATGGAATATCTGTACGACGACGGCGAGTTTTTCTATTTTATGGACACCGAGAACTTCGAGCAGATGCATTTGCCGAAGGAATTGCTCGGCGACGCGGTGAATTATCTGATTCCGCAGTTGAAGGTGAACGTGGAGTTCTACGAGGGCAAGCCGATCAGCGTGGAGCTTCCTCCCACCGTGGACCTGACCGTGGCGGAGACCGAGCCCGGCCTGAAGGGCGCGACGGTTTCCAACTTGACGAAAGCGG
>CAYVPZ010000291.1:0-6379 GCA_964453955.1 uncultured Solibacteraceae bacterium
TCGTGCTGTCGTTCGCCGACAGCGACCTTGCCGCTCTCGCCGCCGCGTGCCTCGCGCACAATTGCCCGTTCGGTTGCCGACCGCGCGATGGACGCGATCTCGGCGCCGTTGATCAGGTCGCTGGCGCGCACGGCGCGCCGCTTGCCGTCGCGGAACATGACGTGCGCCAGGTCGCCGTCGCCATTCGCCGAGAAGATCATGGCGACAGCGGTGTCGATGGCGTCGTTGCGCGCCTGTTCCGGCCCGTGGCCATTGGACGCCCAGGGGATCCCGGCGGGAAGGTGCTTCTCGAAAATCTGCCGCGCCGCCTTGCGGCCGGGCCGCGGTATGTGCAGCATGAGGTCGCCCAGACGGCCCGCCCTGGTCATCGCCGGATCCATCGCATCCAGACGGTTGGTCGCGGTCACCACCAGGATATTCCCGCTGTCCTGGAGGCCGCTCAGCTCGGCCATGAAGCTGTTGGCCACTTTGTCGTCGATGTGGTTCACGCTCTGGCCGCGGACGCCGGCGATGCTGTCCGCTTCGTCGAAAAAAATGACCACGGGCGTTTCCGGCTCGCTGCTTCCGGCCTCCCGCGCCACGCGGAACACTTCGCGATAGTTGGCCTCGGATTGCCCGAACCACATGGAATGCAACCCTCCGGGCTTCACGTTGATAAACCGGGAACGGCCGGTTTTGGCGAGGCCGGCCATCCAGTTCGCGAGAGCTCGCGCGACCATTGTCTTGCCGGTGCCCGGCGAACCGTACAGCAAAACCGACTTCCTTGGTTTGGTCCTGTATGCGTCGAGGATTTCGGGATGAAGCAGGCGCAACTCGATGGGCTCCTTCAGTGCCTGGATCTGGTGGTCCAGTCCGCCGATGCCGTCGAACGTTTCACCAGGCGTCTCTTCGAGGAAGTACTCGTCACCGTTCGGCCGGTCGATCTTCTCGTATGCCACCCAGTTGTTGCGGTCGAAGCGCAGCAGGTCGCCGGCTTTGAGCTCCACGCCGCGCAGCGCCGCCGCGGCCAGCAGCACCGACTCCTCGTCCCGCGACCTGGTCACCAGCCGTCCCTCGCCGGAGTAACGGACGAACTGCGCCGTCTCGCCGCAGGTGAACGGCAGAAGTGTCTTGCCGACGATGACGTTTCGCTGGTGCGCCAGCAGCACCTCGTCGCCAGGCTGAAACTCGTCGGGATCGGTTTCCCCGAAGCTGACTGCCCGGAGTTCACCGCCCAGCCGCACCAGGGCGTTGTCGGCCATTCCCGGCCCGGTCCGCGCCAGGAACACCGCGGGGAAGTACGGCGGCGCGGTCAGCTCTTCGATGGTCTGCCTGACCGCTTCCTGGGCCGCGCGGGCCGACTCCAGTCCGGCCCGCATCCGGCCGAGCGCCTCCAGCAGCATGCGGTCCACCCGGAGGGCGTGCTCCGAAGATGCGGCGCGAAGCTGTTGCAGCAGGCCGACGCCTCGATCAATGTCGGTGGGCTCGCACCCCGCCGCCAGCAGCGCCTGAAGATCATTCACCGCCGCGCTGTCGAACAGCTCCCCCTGATTACGCACGTTATTCCTCCAGAACATAGAAGCCGCGTGGGTGAATTTTGCCCTCGCGCCATCCGAATAAACTCCACGTGAGACCAAACGCCGTGTCGTTGGCTACAAGGCCCACGCTGTACGCGCGCGGGAAGGCGGCGCGCATCACCGCCCGGTCGTCTTCGCTGAAGAAGTCCCTGGCCAGGTGGCAGGTCTTTTGTTTTTCCGGCGTGCAGTCTTTGCAAAACTCCCGCACCGGATGACTGTGGAACCAACCCCCGTAGAGTTCGCGCCGGTTACGAAGGCGAAGGGCGGCGCTTGCGGCGCTCCACGTTTCCGCGGTGAAGGTCAGTTTAGCCACTGTTCCTCGCGTGTGTTCGGCCGGAATGAGCGCCGTCACTTCAGCAAAGATCTCCGGCAGGACGTCGTGATGCAAACGGCCGATCAGAATGCCGCCGGTCTCGATTCCTTCGCTGCCGCGAGTGAGGGCGGCCGCCTCGTCCAGCACGCGCTGGGGAATGAAGACGGGCATATCATCGGTGTCCACCACGCCGGTCGGCGTGGAGCGGCGCCTGAAATCGTCCAGACGCGATGCGACAAAATCCAGAGCCGGCGTCTCCTCCACCACCTCGAGTTGCAGGCCTCCTTTCGGTTTGGCGTCTCCGTTGTTTGCGAACGCCATCGCCTGAAAAAGGTACGTATCGCCCGTTGCGAGTTTGCCCCGTTTGACGAATTCGGACGAGGCCCGCGCCGCTGCCTCGTTGAAATAGCTGGACGGAAAATCCGAGATGACCTTCCGCCCCCCGTTCTCGTACGTGACGCGGAAGCCCCGCATGTAAGGCGCGCCATCCGTTCTGTCCCAGAGCGGCTCGATGGACGCGGCGCCTTCCCCGCTCAACGGCACGCTGCCGCGCCGCGCATGGTAGAACCGCGTCCACTCCGCCGCCGGTTCCCAGTCGACGGCCGCCGAAGCGGAGCCCAAAGCGGAACCGTCGCTTCGAAAAAGCAAAACGCCGAATCGATATTCGCTCGACACCATTCCGGGCCTCCGTCGGGGACGCCGCCTCACCCGGCGTCGATGTTCGGCTGAAGCGTCAGATTGTCGCCCGCTTCGAGCGCGTCGCCGATTCTCTCGGATGCATTTAAGTGCCGGCCATCCCGCTCCAGACGCGCGGCATAAGCCAGCGGCTGGCCGTTTGGATCGTTGACCGGCAAATTCATTTGGGACAGCAGGGTTTCGACCAGCTCGCCCACGGTTGCTTCAGCGGGCGCGCCGGGCACGCGGAAGACCTTCTGGCCGGAAACGTCGCTCACGGTCAGGCTGATGCTTTCCATCGTTTCGGTTTGTGTCATGGTTCAAGCTCCTTAAACGTTGTGAATGAGAGCCGGCCGCGCCGACCGGTAGATACCGGCCACCGCGCCATCCAGCAAAGCTTCCATTTCCCGCGCGCACTGGAGACCCGCCACCGAGAGCGCCGCCAGCGCATGTCCCGCCTCCGCCGCCGAAGGCGCGCCCTCCACGCGCACCTCGAACCCCGCCGCGAGCACTTCTCGCTCGCGCCGCAGGAAGGCCCTAGCATAGCGTAGCGCGGCGTTGGCCTCCAGCAGATACAGGCACAGGGACCGCCCCGCGTCCGTACCGGCCGCGTTATTGCGATACAGGGTTACGCGGAATTGCACGCCCGCGCCGCAACCGCCGATCTCGGCCTGGAGGAACCGGCTTCCGGTTTCCAGATCCACCAGCAACGCGCCGCCCGGCCGCTCGTGATAAACCCAGCCGGCGTCTTTCAGCAGCTCGGTCAGGTTGTCGGGGATGGCCGAAACGGCGCCCGGTTGCTCCGCCGCATCCTCGCCAGGGATGCGGGCGTGCAGCTCATCCAATGCGCTCCGCATTCCGTCGAGATGCTCGCGAATGCGCTCCCCCGCCGCGCCGCTTTCCTCAGGCAGGGGGAACTCCGCGCGCAGGCGAACGGCGGGCCACGGGCGCCGCATAGCGAACTTCACGGCCGACGTCAGCGCACACCCGGCGAGCGCGCTCAGCCGCTCCTCGGCGGGGCGCACCCCAGTGTCCGCGTCGAGCAGCAGAAAACCCTCATCGTGCCGCGCCGACACTGTCAGCAGGTGGCCGTTGGTGAGCGCCAGACTCCAGCGGTCCGCATCCAGTTGCCGGCATTCCTGTGCGCAGCGTGCCAGGTGCTTGTCGAGCGTCATATCCGCTGCACCTCCAGCGCGAGCGGCCTCCGTTTGATTGGCCTGCGGTCGAGAGGGTAACGCCCCGGATTCGAGCGCGCCCAGCGGCATGCCTCTTTGTTCAGGGCATCGTCTTCCCGCATGGTCACCTTTTGCCAGGACAGGATTTCGTAGACCTGGTACAACAGATCCACCAGCGCCATGCCCGGCGCGACGCGGCCAACGCAAATCAGCGGCGCGCCGAAGGCGATGTTGGGATGGAAGACATTCGACGGGCTCAGCAGCGTAAGAGTCTCCATCGGGTTGACGGCGCGCAGATAGTCCGCGCCGAAGAACACGCCCACCTGAAAGGAGTTCGCCTCGCGCACCACGTTGTCGCGCCCCTGTACCAGACCGCGGCACTTGTACGTCGCCACGAAGTGCCGGCCCGTTGGCAGACACTCCAGATCGAGAATGTCGCTCGCTCGCGCCAGCGCCCTGCCTTCTTCAGCCTGCCGTTCGAGAAACGCGCATAGAACGGGATCGGGCTTGCTCATCGGGGACCTCTGAGACATCCTAACGGCATTTCGCACCCTCGCCCGCGCCGCCACCGTCCATCACAGACGAAAGTATTTGAGCCCGTTCCATTTCAGGTTGGCCATCACCGCACTCACGCGAGATCTCACAATAGCGATCACCGGCTTCGAGCACATCGCCATAGCGCAGACCCGCTTCCTCCAGCGTGAGGTTGCGCGCGCCGGCGGGCAGAGCGGGGCTCAGGCTCTCGACGATGTCGAATCCCGGGGCCATCATGGTCTGCCGGCACCGGCCGCACCGCTGCAGCCTTTTGCCAAGTGATGCGGCAAGATGGAACAGCCGCTTCTCATGCCCGCATGCGGTGCATACGAGCCGGCGGACGAACCGTTGTCCGGGCACGCGCACCGTCTCCGCCATCGCCAGCAGATCCTCGACCCGCGTCTTGCGGGTGTGGCAGCGCAACGGCTGGATATGCCACGCGGCGTGATCGAACCGGCAGGTCGGGTTGCGGCGAAACGAGGTCACCGAGAACTGGTGCCAGCGCGCGTGGAACGTCACCTGCCGCCCGATCGCCGCGCAATCGCGATCTCCGGCCAGCATCTTCCTGCACTCCAGTGCCAGCATGGCCGCCGCCAGCGCGCCCAGTTCGGACGACGCTCCGTTGGGCGCCGCCGTGCTGGCCGCGCCACACGGGTATTGCCGCTCAAGCTGCTGGTAGGTTTCGTTCGACCATGCGCATTCTAAGCAGGGCGCGTCGCCTGCGGGGACGTAGACATTCACGCGCGCCAGCCATTCGGAGCCGAGCACCCCCGAATCGATCCATGGAACGGCGAGCCGCCCCGCCCGCTCGTTCACCGTCTGGCGCGCCGCCCGCGAATCCAGACAGGCGAGAATCAGATCCACACGCCATAATCCCAGCGGCAGATTCTCCAGCGGCGCGTGGATGGCTTCCACCTGCAGGTCCGGGCGAATCTCCACCATCCGCCGCGCCTGGATCTGAACCTTCGGCTTGCCCAGGTCGCGAAGCCGTATATTCTGATTCCTGGCGTTGCGCAATTCGTAGACATCGCGATCGCAGAGCACCACGCGCCCTACCTCCTCCATGCGCGCCAGGATCTGGGTCAGGTGCGAACCGATGTTTCCCCCGGCGCCCGCCACCAGGATGGTTTTCCCACTCATGGCATCACGCCTCTGGGGTCCACGCGAAACCCGTGTCGAGGGCCGTGGACTGGGAGCAATAGGCACACGTGGACGCGTACGTCCAGCAGGGGAGCTTCTCGGTCTGGTGAAACATGATGCCGCACTGCGGACACCGCACCGCAAGGTCCCCGTTCTGCATCGGCTGGCGGCAGCGCCCGCAGAAGATGGCGCGATCGGTTGCCACGAACTCTTCCACGCGCGCCAGCGTCTCCGTGGAGAAGAACATGGTGCCTGCTGGCGCGGCGCGGATCTCGTCGCGATCCTGGAGCACGCGCACGCCGGCAACCGGAGCGAAGCCGTTCACGCGCACATCGCCATCTGGTGCAGCCAGCAACACCCAGAACGGCGACTCACCCGCACCGGCGCGAATTAATGCCGCCGGCGCGTCGCCGCCCAGCCGGAAGCCCTCCGCCAGAACGCGCGGCGGCCGAGCCAAGATGTTGACAGCACGCCCGTCCAGAGGCAGGGCGGACCATACGTCGTCGTTGTCGCGAAACCAGAGATGGGCCAATGGATCTTCACCTCCGCGGCGCTCAGGCGCCGAATCTTCCATGAATACTTGTCGCACGGAAATCCGCGCAAAATACCGCCGCGAGCGCGATCACAGGTGTAAGCCGAAGAAGCGGCGTGTGATGATGACAACCTGGGCCGCACCGCCGCTGGTGATCACAGAGACGCGGCGGTATGAATGGACAGCGCGCCCGGCGCCCCACGCTCACGCCGCAGACGTAAACCGAGCACCGCTGAGGTTTCGATCAGATCGCCGCCGCGGGGGATCGTCACGCTGAGCGCCTTGCGCAGCAGGTAAACGCGCTGCGACAGCGCCTGACGGGTGAACTTGTGGACAGGGTGCTTCGCCAGTTGCTCGCACACCGCGTCACGGCTCTTCCAGGGCACCAGCTCGTCTTTCGAGTCCCCTTCGTCGGCCGCCAGAATCTCGATGAGTTCCTTGAGCGCCCGTGAGA
>CAYVPZ010000292.1:0-6378 GCA_964453955.1 uncultured Solibacteraceae bacterium
GCTTGATCGGCCAGAGCAACCGGCGCGCCTTGTCGAGGTTCACGTTGTCCGGCCAACTGTTGAGGGGCGCAAATCGCTGTGCTCCGGAGCCCCCGCCGCCGCGGCCATCGGCGATACGGTACGTGCCCGCGCTATGCCACGCCATACGGATGAACAACGGCCCATAGTGGCCAAAGTCGGCGGGCCACCAGTCCTGCGATGTGGTCATCAGGGCATGGAGGTGCTTGATCACGGCATCGAGGTCGAGGCTCTTGAACTCCTCGGCGTAGTTGAAGTCCTTGTCCATGGGGTTGGACAGGGGGGAGCGCTGGTGCAGGATGTTCAGGTTCAGTTGATTGGGCCACCAGTCTGCGTTTGTTGCGGCCCCCGCCGTGGCGTGCTGGCGAGCGCCACGCGAGAACGGGCACTTTGCTTGGTTGTTATCGGGGACAGGCTCCCCCACCGCGTGTTCGAATTGTTTCTCCATATGTTTCCTTTCCTTCGAATTATTAAAAGAACCGTGACACTTAACGAGAAGTGTGCCGGGGAGTGCATTTTGCGCAAAGTCCCCGGAAAATGAGTTCGCATTCGCGAAGAATCCGCTTGTCGAGGGAGCCCGAGGCGGGCCTGGGCACGTCGTACCACTCAATGTCCTCGACAACGCCGCAGCGGTCGCAGATGAAGTGGTGATGGCGCAGGCCCTTCGCATCGAATCGCGCGGCGCGGCCCTCGACGGCCACTTCACGCACCAAGCCCGCCTGCACCAGGTCGCGCAGATTGTTATACGTGGTGGCTCTGGACGAGCGCGGATCCACGCGATTCACGGCTTCGAAGATTTCCGCGGCCGTGGGATGCCTGTTGTGTTCCATCAGGAATGCCATCACGGCGTAGCGCTGCGGTGTGCACCGCAACCCGCTGCCTTCGAGAGACCGTTTGATCGCCTCGGCATCCATCAATAAATTAGACTATATCTAATGTGACATTTTGTCAAGACTTGTGCTTTGACTTGTGCTTTGGGCTGCCAGACCCCCGACTGCGGTAGATTAGGGCAGAGAGGCGGGATGGCGGAGGACAAAGGAACAACCGCGGGAATGCCGCAGGGCTCGCTGTGGTCGCTGCGTTTGCTGGGCGTGCCCATCCGCCTGCACTTCACCTTTGTGCTCCTGCTGGTGTTTCTCATCGTCACCGGGCTGGGCGGGAGCCAGTCCATGTCGTACTACGCGGTGTATCTGATCGCGCTGTTCGCTTCGGTTCTGCTGCATGAGCTGGGGCACGCGTGGGCGGGCTCGCGGTACGGCATTCGCACTATCGAGGTGGTGATGTTCCCCATCGGCGGCGTTTCCCGGATGGAGCGCGACCCGAAGCCGAAGGAGGAGCTGTGGATCGCTCTGGCCGGGCCGCTGGTGAATCTGGCGCTGGCCGCCGCTCTCTTCGCGCTTCTCTACTACCGGCACGCCATCGTGGGGCTGCGGGATCTGCTGCAGCCCACCGACACCAATCTCATTGAGCGAATCGCCTTCGGGAATCTGATTCTGGCGCTGTTCAACTTCATCCCGGCGTTCCCCATGGACGGGGGCCGGGTGCTGCGGTCGGTGCTGGCGCGCTTCAAACCGGAGAACGAAGCCACTCGCATCGCCGCGTGGGCCGGGCGCATGCTGGCCATCAGCATGGGGCTTTACGGCCTGCTGGCCACGCATTTTCTGCTGGTTTTCGTGGCTTTTTTCGTCTATCTGGGCGCGGCCCAGGAAAGCGCGGCGGCGATGGGCCGGACGCTCACCGCCGGCATTCCCGTGCGCGCGGCCATGGTCAGCGAGTTCCATACCCTCACCCACGGGAGCACCATTCGCGACGCCGCCAACCTGCTGCTGTCCACTTCGCAGCAGGATTTTCCGGTGGTGCACGGCGAGCAGGTGCTGGGCCTGCTGGGGCGAAACGCTCTGCTGCGCGCGCTGGCGCACGACGGCCAGGAAGCCTACGTCGGCGGCGCCATGGACCGCAATCCCGCCATGCTCTCTCCCGATCAGGATCTGGCCGAGGTTTTGCCGCTGATGGCGCAATCGGGGATGTGCGCCCTGGTGATGGAGGGCGGCGAACGCCTGGTTGGCTTGCTCACGGCCGAGAACCTGTCGCAGTTTCTTCTGCTGCGCCGTTTTGGCATGGAACCGGAAGCGCACAATGCCGACGCGGGACGGTAGCAATGCCCCGATGGAGGCGGATCGATAACAGCCCGTGGCAAACGTCGGCGCAGGCCAAAGGCCTGCTCCACACGGACTGCAAACCGCTCATCTACCGGTGTGGAGCAGGCGTTTTCGCCTGCTGGCGCCGCGTGTCCCTGCTCGCCCTCGCGCTGGTCTGCCTGCCGCTGCTTCTGTTTGCCGCCAACGTCCGGCTGTATTTGAAAGACGGCACCTGGCAACTGGCCCGCGAATACAAGGTGGAAGGCGATCGCGTCAGCTACTACAGCGTGGAGCGCAGCGAATGGGAGGAGATCCCGCTCGATCTGGTGGACTTGAAAAAGACCGAAGGCGAGATTCACCAGCGCGAGGCGGCCGCGAAGGAGGAAAAGCAGCAGAACGCCGCGGAGGACAAAGCCGAGCTCGAGATGCAGCGCGAAATCGAGAAAGTTCCCAAGGATCCGGGCGTGTACTTTGTGGACGGCGAGACGATTCGCCCGGTGAAACAGGCCGAATCGAAGATGGTTACCGACAAAGGCCGCAGAGCCCTCAAGCTGCTGGCGCCGATCCCCCTGGCCGGGAAGATAACCGTTGAGCTGGATGGCGCGCACGCGCCAAACAAAGTAACCGGCGGCAAGCCGGAGTTCTACATCCGCCTTTCGGACCCGGAACGATTTGCCATCGTGAAGCTGAGCGATCACAAGAGCAATCGCGTGGTGGAGAAGATCGAGGTGATTCCGGGGACCGACGAGCGGGTGGAGACCTTCGACAAGGTGGAGCTGTTCGAGCACGAGGTGGGCGATCTCGTTTTCAAGTTCTGGCCGTTGAAGCCGCTCGATCCCGGCGAATATGCGGTGGTGCAGTACACCGAAGGGAAGGTGGATACGCAGGTCTGGGATTTCACGCTGTCCGGGAAAGCCGGTTCGTGAGCGCGCCGGCGAGGCCCGCGCCCTGGTGGAGGCAACTGAGCCGGTATCACTGGTGGGTGCTGGGCATCTCCGCGCTGGCCTGGATGTTCGACTGCATGGGCCAGCAGTTCTTCGCGCTGGGCCGGCAGCCGGCCATCACCGAACTGCTGGGCGCGCACCGTGGCGCCCCCGCGGCCGGTCTGGTGGCCGAATGGTCCGGCTACGCTACGTCGGCCTTCATGGTGGGCTGGGCCACCGGTGGCGTGCTCTTCGGCATCCTCGGCGATCGCCTGGGCCGGGTGAGGACCATGACGCTCACCGTGCTGTTCTACTCGCTGTTCACCGGCCTGAGCGCGCTCTCGGTGGGCGTCGCCGATTTCCTGTTCTACCGCGTGCTGACCGGGCTGGGCGTGGGCGGGATGTTCGCGGTGGGCGTGGCCCTGGTGGCCGAAACGATGCCGGACAAGGCCCGTCCATTCGCGCTCGGCTGGCTGCAGGGTTTCTGCGCCATCGGCAACATGGTGGCGGGCATCATCGGGATGGTGCTGGGCCGGCTCCAGCAGGCGGGCATAGTGACCGGTGCGTGGCGCTGGATGTTCGTCATTGGCGCATTGCCCGCTTTCCTGTGCCTGTGGATTATGCGGCGTTTGCAGGAACCCGAGCAATGGCGGAAGGCGGCGGGAGCGAAGGAGAAGCTGGGCTCCATGAGCGAGTTGTTCCGAACCCCGCGCTGGCGCCGGAACGCCATCGTGGGCCTGCTGCTGGCCTTCTCCGGCGTGGTGGGATTGTGGGGCATCGGCTATTTCAGTTACGATCTGCTGCGCACGGTGTTCGACAAGACCAGCCTCGGCCCCGGCCAGAAGACGTTCTGGATCGGCATCGCTTCCCTGCTGCAGAATCTGGGCGCCTTTTTCGGGGTCTACGCTTTCACGCACGTGACCCAGCGCATTGGCCGCCGCCGGGCCTTCGCGTTCTCGTTCACCGCGGCGCTGGCGGCCACCGCGTTCACCTTCGCGTATTTGCGCCGTTTCAGCGACATTTTCTGGATGATTCCGTTAATGGGCTTTACGCATTTGACGCTTTTTGGCGGATATAGCATTTATCTGCCGGAATTGTTCCCCACGCGGCTGCGCAGCACGGGCACTTCGTTCTGCTACAACGTGGGCCGGCTGGTGGCCGCGCTGGGGCCGCTGGCGCTGGGCCTGCTCACCAGCCGCGTCTTCGCCGATCGCGCCGAACCGATGCGCTGGGCCGGAGTGACCATGAGCCTGGTGTTTCTGGTGGGCCTGGCCGCGCTGCCCTTCGCGCCGGAGACCATGGGCCAGCCGCTGCCGGAGTAAGGGCAGGCGAAAACGCCTGCTCCACACGTGGCAAGTGCGGTATGATGATGCGATTCCTTGATGCCAATCCCCGTGGCGCGGCCGCATAAGGGCATTCCGGGCACGCTCTGGCTGGTTGTGGTCCTGCTGGCGATTTCCGTCGTCATCAACTACGTGGATCGCGGGAATCTCTCCATCGCCGCGCCCGTGCTCAAGGACGAGCTGGGCCTGAGCGCATCGCAGCTCGGCATTCTGCTCTCCGCGTTTTTCTGGACGTACGCGTGCCTGCAGCCCGTCGCCGGCTGGCTGGTGGACCGTTGGAACGTCAACTGGATATTTGCCGGCGGATTCTTTCTCTGGTCGGTGGCCACCGCCGCCACGGGCCTGGTGCACACCTTCGCGGCGCTGCTGCTATTGCGGCTCTTCCTCGGCATCGGCGAATCGGTGGCCTTTCCGTCCTATTCGAAGATCATTGCGCTGAACTTCGCGGAAGAGCACCGCGGCCTTGCCAACTCGGTGGTCTCCACGGGACTGGTGCTGGGCCCTGGCTTCGGCATGCTGTTCGGCGGGTTGCTGATGGCCCGCTTCGGCTGGCGCCCGTTCTTCCTGGTGCTCGGCCTCGCTACGCTGCTGTGGCTCATCCCGTGGTTGCGGTGGATGCCGAAGAAGGTTGCCGCAAACCGCGCCGGCGGAACGGGCGCGCCGGACCTGGCCGAGTTTCTGCGTTTGCGGTCGGCCTGGGGAACCTGCATCGGACATTTTTGCTGTAATTATGTGAGCTATTTTCTCATCACCTGGCTGCCTTTTTATCTGGTGCGCGAACGGCACTTCTCCATGGACAACATGGCGCGGATTGGAGGCGCCGCGTACCTGCTGGGGGCGTGTTTCGCCATACTCTCCGGCTGGCTTTCCGACCGCTGGATTTTGTCGGGCGCCAGCCCCACGCGCGTTCGCAAGACGTTTACGGGCGGCGGGATCGCACTCTCCGGGATATTCGTGGGCCTCAATGTAGTCGGCGGGCCGTTCTATTGCGTGGCCGCGCTCATACTGGGCGTGATTTTCTACGGTGTGTGCGCCTCGAACTTCTGGGCCATCACCCAGACGCTGGCGGGCCCTCAGGCCGCGGGACGCTGGACCGGTTTCCAGAATTTCGTCGCTAATCTGGCGGGTATTGTGGCCCCGTCGGTCACCGGGTTTGTCCTCGACCGCACCGGACACTTCTACTGGGCCTTCGCCATCCTGACCGCCGTGGCCCTGACCGGCATGGCATCCTGGGTTTTCCTGGTCGGACCCATCGAGGAGGTGGTCTGGCGAACCCGCCCGGTTTCCCCCGTATAATACGGACATCGCCGCGGATATTCCGCATGCCGTCCTTTTCTTGTTCGCTGATTGTCGGCACACCCTGCTTCGGCGGCCAAGTGAGCTGGCTCTATGCCGTCTCCCTCATCAAACTGCAAAAGGCCTTCACCGAGCGCGGCTGGAGCCTGGGCTTTCTGCTGCAGCCGGGCGACGCGCTGGTCACCCGGGCGCGGCAAACCATCGTCGGCCATTTTCTGGATAATCCCGCCGCCACCCACCTGCTTTTTATCGATGCCGACGTCGGCTTCGAGCCGGAGCAGGTGTTCCGTCTGCTCGAATTCGGCGCGGATTTCACCGCCGCGGCTTATCCCGTGAAGCAGGTCCACTGGGAGCTGATGGCCGCGGCCGTACGGTCCGGGCGCACCCCACTCGAATCCGCCACTCTGTCGTATGTGGTGGAGCGCGACGCCACCGAGGAGATGGTCATGCGCAACGGCTTCGTGAAGTCGCGCTACGCGGGCACCGGTTTTCTGATGGTCCGGCGCACGGTGCTCGAAGCCATGATCGAACATTATCCGGAATTGCGCTACACCCACGAGCACAAGGCCACCGACCCGCTGGCCGGCAGCCCGTGGCGCTCCGCGCTGTTCAACTGCATGGTGGACAAATCCACCGGCTTCTACCTGAGCGAGGACTTCA
>CAYVPZ010000293.1:0-6362 GCA_964453955.1 uncultured Solibacteraceae bacterium
CCTCGCGCAGCGCGCGCCCTCGTTCCGGTTTCGCCGCGAGGTGGTCACCATCCACGACATTTTTCCGATCACCGGCCACGACTATTCTACGCCCGAGTATCGCCGGAAGTTTTCCGCGGTGCTGCGCGAAGCCGTCCGCCGCGCCGACCGCATCGTCACCGGCTCGCGGTTCACGGCCGCGCTGTTGCACAGCGAGTGCGGCGTGGAGGCGGAGCGAATCCGGGTGACGCCCTACGGCGTGGATCTTCCTGCGCAAACCATCTCGCCCGAGGAGAGCCTGCGCGAGCGGGAGCGCGTGGTGGGCGAAGGGAACGAGATGCTGCTGAGCGTGGGCATGCTGGAGACGCGCAAGAACGTGCTGAACGCGCTGCGGGCGCTGAAGCTGTTGCCGGAGCGATATCACCTTCTGCTGGTGGGCGGCGACGGGTACGGGCACGAAGCGATCCACGCGTTCATCGCCAGCGAGCACCTGGAGGCGCGGGTGCATCGCAGCGGCTATGTTCCGGCCGCCCTGTTGCGGATGTTCTACCGGGCGGCCAGCGCGCTGTTGTTCCCGTCGCTCGAGGAGGGTTTCGGCTTTCCGGTTCTGGAGGCGATGGCGCACGGGCTGCCGGTGGTGACCTCGAACACGTCGTCGATTCCCGAACTGGGCGGGACTGCCGCGCTGTATGCCGATCCGCACGACCCCTGCGCGATTGCGTCGCAGGTGGTTCAGGCCGTGGAATCGCCGGCCGTTCGCGAGCGCATGATCGCCGGCGGGCTGGCCCGCGCGCGCGAGTTCACCTGGCAGCGCACGGCCGAGCAGACGCTGCAGGTTTACGACGAACTGTTGGGGGCCTGATCGGGAGGAGGTTCGAGCACGGTGCGGTAGACGGCGAGCGTGCCGCGCACCATCTCATCCACGGTGAAGCGCTCGGCCACGCGGGCGCGTCCATTGGCGCCGAGCTCGGCGGCGAGCGTGGGATTTTCGAGTACGCGCGCGAGAGCGCTGGCCACCGACTGCGCGTCGTTGTTTGTCAGCAGACCGGTGCAGCCGTCCTCGACAATCTCCGGCAGCCCTCCCACGCGGCTGGCAATCACGGGAATGCCGCGGGCCATGGCCTCCAGCACGGGGAAGCAGGAGCCGTCGGTGTGGACGATGTGAACAAACACGCGGGCGCGCGGAAGGTCGGCCGCCGGATTGCAAGAAAGCTGGAGAGACTGGACGGCCTCTTCGACAATGCGGTGCGGCTCCGAGACGACCACCAGCGACGCGTCGTCCTGCGGGGCGGCGGCCGGTTCCACGCCGTCGTACACCACCGAAATCCGCTCCGGCGCAATGGCCGCATCCAGCAGCAGCCGTTCCACGTAGTGCGAGGCGGCGATGAAATGTGCGGTGCGGCGATACTTCCAGCGAAATCCCGGGCCGCGGCGAATGGGCGAGGCCACGCGGCGCGACGCGATCACCGGCACGCGCGCGGTGGCGGCCGCCATACTGTGAGCGCGGGTGTCGTGCGCATGCACCAGATCGCGCTCGGCGCCCAGGCGCACGATGGACGGCAACGACAGAGGCTGCACGTCCAGACCGCGCGCGGCGGCCTCGTCGCGGAAAGGCGAGCCTGGCGGGGCCAGCAGCGTCTGCCGGTGGCCGAGCTTCGCCAGATTCTCCATCAGAGCCAGCGTCTGATATTCGCCCCCGCGAGTTTCCTCCGCGGCGTGGACGTGCAGGATGTGAAGAGGGCGCGCGAGCGCGGTCTCACTCATGGGGCCGCATAAACCTAACCTTAGCGTACTTGAGAAAATTGTAAACCGACGCCATGTACGCGATGGCGAATCCTTCGGTGCCGTCCAGAAAGCCGCGCTGCAGCACGAGGGTGCGGAAGAACGTCCACATGGGGTCGAACAGCAGTTCGGTCCAGCCCACCTGCGCGTTGCGCTCGATGAGCTGTTCGGCCGCGAGCGTCGTGTAGCGGTCCATGGTGCGCAGGTGCTCGGAGAGCGATTCGAAGGTGAAGTGCAGGATGTTGGACTGGAGGTGGCCCACGCGGCCGTCCACCACCACGGATTCATGCACGTATTCGCCCCTCCAGCGCGCGCGGCGGCGGTCGAACAGGCGCACCTTGCGGTCCGGGTACCAGCCGGAGTGCAGAATCCAGCGGCCCAGGTACTGCGCGAGGCGCGGCATGGTGTAGCCGTCGTACTGCGGGCCGTTCTTGCGGATCTGCCAGATCTCGGCTTCGAGGGCTTCGCTGAGCGCCTCGTCGGCGTCGAGGGACAGCACCCAGTCGTTGGAACATTGCTCGGCGGCGATGTTTTTTTGGGCGGCGAAGCCATGCCAGCCGCTGGGGATGACGCGCGCGCCCAGGTTGGCGGCGATTTCGACGGTGCGGTCGGTGGAGCCGCTGTCCAGCACCACGATCTCGTCGCAGCAGCGCAGGCTCTCGATGGCGCGCGGGAGCTTGCGTTCCTCGTTGAGGGTGATGATGGCGGCGGAGATCTTCATCGCGGGGATGCTGTTCTGATTATAGGGAGCGCTGTCGCGCTTGCGAGCGAGCGCGCGGGCCGAGGTCGAGGTTAACCGCGGCGGTACAATGACGTTGTGACGAGCCGGCCCCGCGATCTCGCAAACCGGAAGGACGCGGACTGGTCCGACACATGGACCGACGAGGATCTCGCGGACGTGCTGCGCGCATCTGTGTCCAGGTTTGACGAGATGGAGCGCGAGGGTTCCTGGCGTGAGGGGCATCGCCTTGCGTTACACGATCATCCTTGAGCGGGAAGCGGACGGTGGTTACGTTGCCGTCGTGCCGGCGCTTCCCGGCTGCGTGTCCTAGGGCGACACTCGCGACGACGTGCTGAGGAACATCCGCGAGGCCGCTGATCTCTACGTCGAAGACTGCATCGCCGTTGGTGATCCGATCTCGAGTTTTTGACCGGCGCCTTCCGCGTCGCAATCAGCGCCCCTTCGCCGTGATGCCCCGGATGAAATCCACTTCCTGCTGGCGGTATGGCTTGCCGTCCGCGTAGAAAATGTCGTGGAACCAGATTTCCGGCGGATGATCCACGTAGGGGTGCTGCCACGAATCCCACGGGAGGTTCGTCTGCGTTTTGCCCTGCACGAAGCCCCAGTTGATGGCGCCCACGCCGTACTTCTTCGCCACCGGCAGGATGCTTTCGAACGTGCTTCCACGCGGGCGCGCCATGTATTCGGTGCACAGAATGGGGCGCCCGTAATTCTTCAGAGACTTGACCCGGCGCTCGAACTCGCCCGCCGGCTCGTAGCTGTGGAAGGAAATGACGTCCGAATTCCCGATCTGAATCGTCTCCATGGGGCTCAGCTTGGCGGGCGTGGACCAGTCGCGCCCGTTCCACACGCCGCTGGTGAGGGGCTGCGCAGGATGCACGGATCGCGCCCACGCGAACACGCGCGGCAGCAGCACCAGCACGCGCTGCTCCTTGTCGGGCGGGTCGGTGTAGCTGCCGGCGTTGGTGTTGTCCGGCTCGTTCCAGACGTCCCATCCGAGAATCCGAGGGTCGTTCGCAAATGCGCCCACCACGCCTTTGACCCAGGCTTCCAGCCGCGGATATTGCGCCGGGTCGTCGAGCGCTCGGGCGCCCGGACTCTGCACCCAGCCGGAGTTGTGCACGCCGGGCACCGGCGCGTGTTGGGGGCCGAGTTGCGGGTTGGGGTCCCAGCAGGAATCGAACAGCACCAGCAGCGGACGGATGTGGTGCTTGTCGGCGATGGAGAGAAACGTATCCAGGCGCTTGCGGAAGCCCTCCGCATCCTGCTGCCACAGCAGGTCGTGCAGGAACACGCGCATGGTGTTCATGCCGATGCTCCGGGCCCAGCCGAGTTCGGTGTCGATGCGCGCGGCGTCGAAGGTGCCCGCCTGCCACATCTCCAGTTGGTTAATGGCGTTGGAGGGGATGTAGTTGCTGCCCACCAGAAATGGCTGTTGGCGATACCACGCGGCGGCTCTGGCGGGGCTCCACGGTTTGGGCGCGGCCAGCAAAGACAAGCCAGCCAGCATGGGCACGAGTATCCATCTTATCGCGCGCATTTTTTCTCTCAATCCCCCAGCACACCTTCCAGTACCGACCTTCCGGCCAGCGACGTGCGAAACGCCCATGTCGCCAGGCCGATGACGCACAGGCAGACCACCAGCGAGGGCGTTCCGTACCACGCGCCGAAGTCGGCGGTGCTTACGGTGGTGGCCATGATATCGGCCACGAAGATGCACGCCACCACCGCGGCCAGGCCGAAACGCAGCAGAACGAAAACCAGCAGGCCGTAAATGAGCGCGTACGCGGGAATCATGATGGCCGGGTAGTCGCTGGCGAAGCCCCGGCTGAGCGCGAATAACAGCGCGAAGGCGATGCCGGCCAGCCACTCGCGGCGCAGCACGACACGCAGCAGGAAGAACAACAGGAAGAACAGAAACGCGCCGCCGAGCGAGGAGGATAGGCGGTTCAGCAGGCTGCTGGCCAGCATTGGCAGGCCAAGCATTTTGTCCAGCCCGATGCTCGATTCGGGCGGCGCGCCCTGGCGCTGCATCAACGCCATGGCCACCGCGAACACCAGGTCGTATCCGAGGCCGACGAGAATGCCGACGAGCAGATCGCGTCCCAGCAGGGCGTCGCGCGCGTCGCCGGCCAGCAGCCGCGACCAGGTCACCATGGTGCGGGGCCAGCGCCGGCGCACCCACGGTTCCAGCGCGAGATACGCCAGCCAGAGCTGAGCGCCCGCCCATAGCGATTCGCCCAACATCTGCAGGAATAATGTGGACTCCCAGGCCGTGGCGGTGTGATGCGCCTGCAGAAGCAGTTTCGCCAGGGTGGCGGCAAACATGAACGCGCCCAGACGGAGCGCCCCGCGGCGATCGCCCCGGCCGGTTCGGATGTTGTACCAGGCGCGCGCCACGCCGGCAGTGAACAGCAGCGTGAATAGGAGCAGCGCGACGCGGCTTTCGACACTGCTGGAGGCCGGCTGGGGCATGCGGCCTGGTTTCGTCCACGCGCCGATCAGGCTGAAGAACACGGGCCGGCCGCGCCACCAGGCGGCCTCCACGCGGATGGGAGTTGGGGGCTTGCCCGGGAAGTAGCCGGTCCACGCGCGGCGGTCGTCGGCGAGGGCGAGCGGCGTCCATTTCGGCGGGGCCGGAGAGAACGCGGAAAGGTCGAGCCCGGCGGCGGTGAACAGAGGCGCGGGATCGGGCGGGTTGGCGGGGGGCGCCGATTCGTCGATCTGCGGCGGAACGGCCACGAACGCGACCAGGCGTCCGGAGATGTCGAGCGTGGACAGCGTCATGCCCGAGATGGTTACAGGCGGATCGGTGGGGGTTATATTGCCAGTCTCGGGAATGGTGGCGGGATCCAGCGGTTGCGGGCTTTCGCGATACCAGAAGAGGATGGGCGAAGGCCGGGCGCTGGTGAAGGACGCGCGGCCGGCGTGGCGATGGCTCAGGTAGTTGAGATACTCGCCGTCGTAGATGAGGCCGCGGGCGGTGTCCGAGGCGGGCGCAGTGTAGCCGAACTGGTGGATGTAGTTGCGCGCCTGAAACGCGAGGGCGTCCGGCGGCAGATCCCACCGGACCAGGCCCGCAAGAAACTGGTGCGAGTTGAAGAAGACCAGCGCCCCAACCACGGCCACCACCGCGGCGAGGCAGGACACGGCCACCCACGGGCGCACGCCTTCCCCGGCGTTGCCCGCGGCTACCATCTCCGGTGAGGGCCTCTCGCCCGCGGCCAGTGCGGCGGCCAGAACATCGCCGCCGGGAAGCGCCGCGGAGACGGCCAGCGCTGAGGCGGGGCGGCGGGCCGGGTCGGCCTCGAGGCAGCGCAGG
The DNA here is from genome assembly GCA_964453955.1 of uncultured Solibacteraceae bacterium. Taxonomy (GTDB): domain Bacteria; phylum Acidobacteriota; class Terriglobia; order Bryobacterales; family Bryobacteraceae; genus CAWACP01. Next base: position 5,826 of record CAYVPZ010000293.1, read on the forward strand.
ATGACGCGCTCCACCGCGGGGTCGATATCGCGCACCATTGTGGACAGGCTGGCCGGCGTGCTCTCCTCGCGCAGACGCAGCAACTCGGGAAGGCTGCTGGCTTCCCAGGCGCGCTTGCCGCTGAAGATTTCGTACAGCACCAGGCCGAGCGAATAGATGTCGCTGCGGGCGGAGACCTCTTTGCCGCTGAGCTGTTCGGGCGCCATGTAGGCGGGGGTGCCGTTGCGGACCTCGGCGCCGCTGACCTGGTGCTCGATGCCGGCCAGACCGAAATCGGTGATGACCACCTGGCCGCGGCCGTCGATCATGATGTTGGCGGGCTTGAGGTCGCGATGCAGGACGCCCTGGGAGTGTGCGGCGGCCAGTCCGGCGCAGAGGCGGCGCGCGATCTCGGTGGCTTTGTCCACGGGGAGGCGGCCGATGCGGCGCAGCAGGGAAGCCAGGTCTTCGCCGTCCACGTACTCCATGGAGATGAAGGGCTGGCCCTGGTATTCGCCGATGTCGTAAACGCGGCACACGTTGGGGTGGGTCACCTGG
>CAYVPZ010000294.1:0-6352 GCA_964453955.1 uncultured Solibacteraceae bacterium
TGGTAAGCCGCAGGATGCGGAAACACTGCGGAAAATCGTGGTCGATCTGACCGCTCAACTGGACCGCTCCGAGCGTTTGTTGCGGCAGCTTCTCAGCGCGCGAAGCGGGCGGCGGAGCGAACAGTTGTCGCGCGAGCAGCTGGCGCTGTTTGCCGCCGAGCTGGGCGTGACGCTGCCGGAGGCGGACGAGCAGGCCGAAGACAACGGCGACGATCCACCGTCCGGGGCATCCTCGGGCGATAAGCCTGCGGCGCCGCGCGGACGCAAACCGCTGCCGCGCCATTTGAAGCGCGAACGCGTCGAGCACGATCTGGCCGACGAAGAAAAGCACTGCGGCGAGTGTGGCGAAGACCTGCGGCGGATCGGCGAAGAGATCAGCGAGCGCTACGAGTACATTCCGGCGCAGATGAAAGTGATCGAAGATGCGTGCCTGAAGTACGCGTGCGCCTGCCGGGTGAAGACGGCGGAAAAGCCCGCGCAGCCCATCGAGCGGAGCACGGCGGGGGCGAGCGTGCTGGCGCAGGTGATTGTCAGCAAGCTGGCCGATCATCTGCCGCTGCACCGGCAGGCGAAGATGTTCCGGCGGCACGGGGTGGAGCTGTCCGAGCAAACCCTGTGCGACTGGATGCGGCAGAGCGCGGCACTGCTGGAGCCGCTCTATCAGCGGCTGAAGCGGTATGTGCTGGCCTCGAAGGTGGTGGGCACCGACGACACGCCCGTGAAGGTGCTGGATCGGCGGCTGCCGCACGCGCGGAAAGGGCGCATCTGGCCGTATGTGGGAGATCGGGAACATCGGGCGGTGGTGTACGACTACACGGCAACGCGGGAGCGCGCCGGGCCGGAAGAATTTCTGAAACAGTATCGCGGCCATCTGCAGGCCGACGCCTATGTGGCGTACGACAGCTTCTTCACCAAACCCGAGCGCGGGATGGTGGAAGTGGGTTGCTGGGCGCATGCGCGTCGACACGTCCATCAGGCGCTGGAAAGCGATCCTTCGCGGATGCGCACGGCGCTGCTCATGATCGCGGGGCTGTACCGTGTGGAGAAGCTGGCGCGGGAACAGGGTCTGACGGGCGAGGATCTGCGGCTGGTGCGCGAGCAGGGCGCGCGGCCGGCGCTGGAGACACTGCACGAATATCTGCTGGAGATTCGCGAGGAACTGCTGCCGAAGAGCGAGGCCGGGCAGGCGGTGAATTACATATTGAAGAACTGGGCGGCGCTGACGCGCTACTGCGGCGATCCGGACCTTTCCATCGATAACAACCACACCGAGCGGTCACTGCGCGGCTGGGCGGTGGGTCGGAACAACTGGACGTTTTTCGGCAGCGACCGCGGCGGGCGGACGGCAGCGGTACTGCGCAGCTTCGTGGCGAGCTGCGAACTGATCCACGTCGATCCGTTCGCGTGGTTCCACGACGTGCTGGGACGGATCGCGGCGCACTCCATCCAGCAACTCGACCAGCTTCTGCCTCACGCCTGGGCTGCCGCCCGCACGTAGCTTCCCTCTGATTACCAGCTTGCCCCGCTTTCGCGCGCCGCGCCAGTGGTGTTCATCGGTCGCTTACGGAACGGATTCCGGAGGCGCTGTGGGCCGCGGCTGGCGAACTGGCGAGGGAGCATGGAGTCAACCGCGTCTCGCAGGCCCTGCACCTGGAGTTCAATCAGCTCAAGCGGGTGGCGGAAGCTGGCCCACCGAAGGGCAGGAAACGAGCTGCGCCCACGTTTGTGGAACTGATCACGCCGCACAGATCAGCGGGACGAGAGTGCGTAATCGAAGTCGAGGGAAGACGCGGCAAGCTGCGCATCGAGTTGCAGGGAACGGCAACGGCTGAGCTCGCCGGCATCAGCCGGGCGCTGTGGGAGATGATCTCCTGATCCAGATCACGCCGCAGATGCGCGTGCTGGTGGCGATCGAGCCAGTGGACGGACGCAAGGGGATTGACTCTCTGGTGCGGCTCTGCCAGGACCAGCTCGCCGAAGATCCGTTTTCCGGGTGCGTGTTCGTATTTCGGAGCCGCAGCGGAACGGCGATCCGGCTGCTCAGCTACGACGGCCAGGGATACTGGCTTGCGCAGAAGCGGCTCTCGAAGGGGCGATTCGTGTGGTGGCCGGAAGCGACCGGGCCAACCAAACCGCTGGAGGCGTACGAGGCGCAGTTGCTGATGGCGGCTGGCGATGTATCGCGTGTCCGCGCGGCGCCGATGTGGCGGCGGGTGAACGCGCTGAAGTAGAGATTGCCAAAAGAAAACACTCCTGCCCCCTTGCGTTCCAGAAAAATGGGATGCATACTGTTGCTGGATGACGGAACTCAGCTACCGGGGCCGGGCGATCACCAGCGAAGACATCCTCTATATAAAGGACCTGATCGCCGCGCACCCGCGGGACAGTCGCCGCACGCTGTCCACGAAGTTGTGTGAAGCGTGGCAGTGGAAACAGACCAACGGCGCGTTGCGTGACATGGTGTGCCGCGGCCTGTTGCTCATGCTGGACCGCGCCGGTCAGATCACGCTGCCGCCGGTGAAGTTCGTGCCGCACAACCCACTGGCGCGGCGAGCGCGGCCGGCTCCGGTGCTGGTCGACACGTCGCCGGTGGAAGGTAGTCTGCGCAACCTCCGACCGCTGGAGTTCGAGCAGGTTCGGCGCACCGGCAAAGAGCCGTTGTTCAACAGCCTGCTGGAAGAACATCATTATCTGGCCTACGAACAGCCGGTGGGCGAACATCTGAAGTATGTGGTGTGGGCGCAAGGCCGGCCGATTGCATGCGTGGCGTGGTCGAGCGCACCGCGACACCTCGGCTCGCGTGACCGCTACATCGGCTGGGGCGCCGAAGCGCGCCGGCGGAACATCCGCTTCGTTGCTTACAACACGCGCTTCCTGATTCTGCCATGGGTGCGTGTGGAACACCTGGCCTCGCATATTCTGGGCCGGATGGCGGCGCGCATTTCTGCTGACTGGCAGCGGATGTACGAACATCCGATTTACTTTCTGGAGACGTTCGTCGATCCGGAGCGATTCCGCGGCACGTGCTATCGCGCGGCCAACTGGGTGTTGCTGGGCCGGACCACAGGACGAGGCAAACAGTCCAACAGCTATGTGCCGAACCGCTCGATCAAGGAAGTGCTCGGTTACCCACTGACCCCGAAGTTCCGCGACTTACTCAGCCAGATATGAAAAAGAAAACTCCGCGCCGACGTGTTGATGTGAACGTGGAAGAGCTGGACCAGATCATCGACCACGCAAAGAGCGCTCCCCTGAGTGAATCGGACAGCCAGAAGCTCAAGACGGCCCTGCATGCGCTGGCCGAGAGACTCCTGCCGCAGCCGAAAACGGAGAAGACCAGTTCCGTATTCGGCGATGCGGAGAAGCCCGCGCCGGAAGACACGCCCGCCGAAGCAGACCGGGCAGCGGGGCATGGGCGCAATGGAGCCGAGGCGTATCGCGGCGCGGACAAGGTTCACGTCACCCACACGAAGCTGACGCACGGCGATCGCTGTCCGGACTGCGCCCGCGGCAACGTCTATACGCAGAAGGAACCCAGAGCACTGGTGCGGATCGTGGGACAGGCGCCACTGGCCGCCACCGTCTATGAACTGGAGCGGCTGCGCTGCAATGCCTGCGGGCAGGTGTTCACCGCCGAGGAGCCGGAAGGCGTGGGCCCGGAAAAGTACGACGAGACCGCGGCGGCGATGATCGCGCAACTCAAGTATGGAAGTGGCGTGCCCTTCTACCGGCTGGAACAGTTGGAAGATCAGCTGGGGATTCCGCTGCCGGCGGCGACCCAGTGGGAGATCGTGGAGGAAGCGGCGGAGCTGGTCAAACCGGCGCGGGACGAGTTGATCCGGCAGGCGGCGCAAGGCGAGGTGGTCCACAACGATGACACCGGCATGAAGGTGCTCAAACTGGAGCGTGAGCCAGGTGATGAGCGCACCGGTGTGTTCACCAGCGGCATCGTTTCCACCGGCCAGGGCTGGAAGATCGCGCTGTATTTCACCGGGCGCCAGCATGCGGGCGAGAACATCGCCGATGTGCTGAAGCAGCGTGTGGCGGAACTGCCCGCGCCCATCCAGATGTGTGACGCACTATCGCGCAACGTTCCGAAGCTGGCGGGCGGAGTGGAGATTCTGCTGGCCAACTGTCTGGCCCATGGAAGAAGACAGTTCGTCGAAGTGGCGGCGAACTTCCCCGCGGAGTGCCGCTACGTGCTGGAGATGCTGGGTCAGGTGTATGGTCACGATGCCGAAGCGCGTGAGCGCGGGTTCTCGCCGGAGCAGCGGCTGCGGCTTCATCGGGAACGCAGCGGTCCGGTGATGAATGAGTTGCACGGCTGGCTGGAGAGGCAGTTCGCTGAACGAAAGACGGAGCCGAACTCCGGTCTGGGCAAGGCGATCACGTATCTGCTGCGGCACTGGCGGCCTTTGACGCTGTTTCTCCGCCAGGCCGGGGCCCCATTGGATAACAACATCGTCGAAAGGTCATTGAAACGGGCGGTGCTACACCGCAAGAACGCGCTGTTCTATCGCACGCTGAACGGGGCACAGGTCGGGGATCTGTTCATGACGTTGATCCACACCTGCCAGTTGTGCGGCGCCAACTCCTTCGACTACCTGATCGAACTGCAGCGGCACGCTCAGGAGCTGACGGCCCGCCCCGCGGAATGGATGCCCTGGAACTACCGCGTGACGCTGGCGCCAGTTGAAGTATGATGAATTCCGCATGGCCGGAAAGGATCCCCTTCGGCCGGGCGGAGGGGACATCTTCCCATGCCTGTAAAACGGGCCTCCCGCAAAGCAGAATCCGGAGACGTTTTCGGCCAGTCACGGAAACAGCCGAAAATGTTGCGGGCGGGTCTGTACGCCCGCGTGTCAAGCGATGATCAGCAGACTCTTCCGATGCAGAGCCGGGCCATGCGGGAGTACGCTGCGCGGCGTGGCTGGACCATCGCCATGCAGGTGCGCGAGGTTGGCTCCGGCGCGGCACAACGACAAGCCCGCGAGAAACTGCTCGAGGCTGCGCGCCGCCGCGAGATCGACGTGGTGCTGGTGTGGCGGCTGGACCGCTGGGGCCGGTCGGTGACGGACCTGCTCGCCACACTACAGGAACTGGAGCATCTCGACGTCGGTTTCGTCTCACTGACCGAAGCGCTGGATCTGACCACACCGGCTGGTCGAGCCATGGCCGGACTGCTGGCTGTGTTCGCGGCCTTCGAGCGCGAAATCCTCGCCGAGCGAACTCGCGCCGGTCTGGCCCACGCGCGGCAGAATGGGAAGCGACTGGGACGCCCGGCAACGGCAGCCGTGCACGCGGCCGAGGTCAGGAAGCTGTATCGCGCGGGCGTGAGCAAGTCCGAGATCGCGCGCCGCCTGCGGATCGGCCGAACATCGGTCAGACGTGTTCTGGCTGCAAGGAGGGCATAGCGTGCCGAAGACGCGAGCGCTGTACCAGCTCAGGATTACGTTGCGAGACATCCAGCCACCCATCTGGCGACGCATCCAGGTATGGGAAGACGTCACTCTGGCACGACTGCACACCGTGCTGCAGATCCTTATGGACTGGGAGGATTATCACCTTCACGAGTTTGTGATCGGCCGCCGACTTTACAGTGTGCCTGACCCCGATGACGAAATGTACGAACGCAAGGTGACTGACGAACGGCAAGTCCGCCTTTCCGATGTGGTGGTGCACGTGGGCACTCAGTTCACGTACCTGTACGACTTCGGAGACAACTGGAAGCACGAACTGCTGCTGGAAGCCGTCCTGCTGTCAGACCCCGGCACGCATTACCCAAAGTGCCTCGCCGGCCAGCGTCGCACCCCGCCCGAGGATGTCGGCGGAACATTCGGGTATGCGGATTATCTGGAGGCCATGGCCGATCCTGAACACGAGGAGCACGAGAACATGCTGCGCTGGCGAGGGCCCTTCGATCCCGAAGCGTTCTCGATTGACGAGGTCAATCAGCGACTCTGGAAGAAGTTCCGTCCGCGCGCATCAGCCGAAGCAAACGCGCCGGCCTGAGACACCCGTACTACGCAGCTCTGCCGAAAACTCACGGCGCACATTCGTCGGTAAATGTCGGGTCCACGTGGACGCAATAGCCACGCATGACGTCGAGGCAACCGCTTCAGCGCAGCGTGAGTTTTCGGCAGGCATGCGTGACCTGAGCTGACGCAGCTGATAGCGTCGGTCTATGTCCGAGATGGAGAACGGTGCCCGACCGAGCGCAGATGATTCCCCTGTTCCAGTGGCGATGAGGAAGGTGCACCGGCGCCTGCAACGCTGGCGCAGCGAGCGCAAAGGCCGGGAACGGATTCCGGAGGCGCTGTGGGCCGCGGCTGGCGAACTGGCGAGGGAGCAT
>CAYVPZ010000295.1:0-6348 GCA_964453955.1 uncultured Solibacteraceae bacterium
CATCCCTTCGAGATCGGCGGCGTAGATCACCACCAGTGGAGCCGGGCCGCCCTTTGCGAAGCCACCGGCCAGGCGGCCATCTTCGAAGCTGGTGTAATCGGGGCCATAGTCGGTGAACTTCCAGCCGAACAAGGCGGTGTAGAAGGTCTTTGTCGCGGCGATATCGCTCGCGCCGAATTCGATGTAGTCAATGCGACCGTCGTTTGGTTTCGTTGGCATGGGTCCGAGTATGGCGCAGTACTACTGACAGCGTAGTGTCAGCAGTGTTTACCATGGAAGTATACATGGCCAGAATTCAGCGCGCGCTGTTGAGCGTGACCGACAAGACCGGGCTGGTCGAATTCGCGAGATCCCTCCATCAGCTTGGTGTGGAGTTGATTTCGACGGGCGGTACGGCCCGTGCGATCCAGCAGGCGGGCGTGCCGGTGCGCGAAGTGGCGGAAGTGACCGGCTTCCCGGAGATGCTGGATGGGCGGGTGAAGACTATCCATCCGCGCGTGGCCGGCGGGGTGCTCGCACGGCGGGAGAAGCCGGAGCATCTGGCCGCATTGGCGGAGCATGGGATTCCGCTCATCGACATGGTGGTGGTGAACCTCTATCCGTTCGAGAAGGTGGCGGCGAAGGCGGGCGCGGGGTTTGAGGAGCTGATCGAGAATATCGACATCGGCGGACCCACCATGATTCGCGCGGCCGCGAAAAACTGGCAGGACGTGGCGGTGGTGACCTCGCCGTCCGATTATGACGCAATTCTGAAGGAGCTGATCGACCGCGATGGCGAGCTGTGCGAGCCCACGCTGTGGGGCCTGATGCAGAAGGCCTTCGCCACCACCGCCGCGTACGATCGCGCCATCAGCAACCGGCTGGCCCATGTCACCGTCGCCCAGGACGGCGCGGTGCGGGACGGCGTGGCCGATGCCGAGGCCCTGCCCGCCGTGCTGGACATCCGTGCCCCGCGCGCGCTCAGCCTGCGTTACGGCGAGAATCCACACCAGGCGGCGGCGCTGTATTCGAACCGGCGCGGGGGCATCGCCGCGGCCGAACAGCTTCAGGGCAAGGAGCTCTCCTACAATAACCTCGTCGATCTGGACGCGGCGTGGCAGCTCATTCAGGAGTTCGACGAGCCCGCGTCGGCCATCATCAAGCACACCAATCCGTGCGGCTGCGCGGAGGCGGCGACGCTGGCGGACAGCTATCGCAAGGCGTACGAGGCGGACCCGATCTCGGCGTATGGCGGCGTGCTGGCGTTCAACCGTACGGTGGACGAAGAGACCGCTCGGGAGATCGTGAAGACGTTTGTCGAGGCCATCGCCGCGCCCGATTACAGCGGCGGCGCGTTGGCGTTGTTCGCGGCGAAGCGCAACCTGCGCGTGCTGAAGGTGCTGGTGACGGCGCCGGGCGAACCGGTGGTGAAGTCCATCACCGGCGGCTATCTGGTGCAGACCGCAGACGCGCACAAGCTGGACCGCGCGCAGGTCCAGGTGAAGACGAAGCGCCCGCCGAGCGAGGAGGAATGGCGCGCGCTGGAATTTGCGTGGAAGGTGGTGAAGCACGTGAAATCGAACGCCATCGTCTACGCGCGCGCCGGGCAGACGGTGAGCGCCGGGGCGGGCCAGATGAGCCGTGTGGATTCGGTGAAAGTGGGGGCGATGAAGGCGGTGCTGCCGCTGGCGGGCACGGTGCTGGCGTCCGATGCGTTTTTCCCGTTCGCGGACGGCGTGGAGGAGGCCGCGAAGCACGGGATTACGGCGGTGATTCAACCCGGCGGGTCGGTGCGGGATGATGAGGTGATCGCCGCGGCGGACCGGCTGGGGCTGGCCATGGTGTTCACGGGCGTGCGCCACTTCCGGCATTGAAGGCGTGGAATGAAGGAGACCAAACAACCGGCAGATTACGTGGTTCTTTACCGGCAGGCGTTCGAGCGATTCGGTGCATCCGCGCTGTGGAGCAGTAAACCCGTGCCCGACCCAACGCCCGCGGATGCCTTAGCGATCACGCACAGCTTGCGGGTGGAAGGAAACCTGCGAGCGCGTCAACTGGCGGAAGAGATCGAGCAGGCATGCCGTGCCACTATCTAAGATTCAAACCGATATCCTCCGAATCCTTGCCGCGCACCGCGACCCGGAAAGCTACGTTGCCGGCAGCACGCCACTGAATCGGGACACGCCACGCTATTCCGGCGATATCGACGTGTTCCATGATCGCGAGGAACGCGTCGCGACGGCGGCGGCCGAGGACAGCGCACTGCTCGAAGATCACGGCTACGCGCTCGAATGGATCAGGCGCGTCCCGGCTATCCACACCGTGCTGGTGGAACGCGCCGGCGCGGCGACGAAGTTGGAATGGGTGGCCGACAGCGATTTCCGCTTCTTCCCGACCGTCCGGGATGAAATGTTTGGGTACATTCTGCATCCGGTGGATCTGGCCACGAACAAAGTTTCGGCTGCGTACGGACGCCGCGAGCCGCGGGACATTGTGGACCTGATCACCATCCATGAGCGCATCCTGCCCCTTGGAGCTGCGATATGGGCTTCCGTCGGCAAGGCGTTGGGCTTTACGCCCGAAGGAATCATTAATGAGATTCGCCGCACAGCGCGTTACACGGAGGCGGATTTTCGACGCGTGGCCTCCGACCCTCCGCTTGATCCCGCCGCAACCATGAACCGCTTACGGGAACTTCTGACCGAGGCTGAAGGCTTCGTTACGCGCATGCCCACCGACAATGCGGGCCTGCTGTTCCTGAAGGAGGGACGCGTCGTACAGCCGGACCCCGACCGTCTGGACGAATACCAAACTCATGCTGGCCAACGGCGCGGCCACTGGCCAGGCAGCGCGGAAATCAGCGCCGCCATGGTGGAACGCTATAAGGGTTCTGCGAAGCGCTGAAGCGCGCGCACTCATTTTCGAGTACACTACGGTTGTGTCGATCGGCGAGCTCAGGCGGTTCCTGAAGGCACGGGGGTGCACTTTCGAGGAAGGCAAGAGGCACACCATGGTCCGTCTGGGCGCACGTTCGGCGATGATGCCGCGTCACCCTTCGAAGGAGATCGCCGCCGGCACACTGAACGCGATTCTCCGGCAGCTCGGACTGAAAGGAAAGTAGGACATGGTCCAATACCAGGCGGAATTCAAATCGGAAGGCGACGTAATCGTGGTGACATTCCCGGACGTGGGATACGGCGCCACGCAAGGCGCCACGGAAGCCGAAGCGCTGGAAATGGCGGAAGACTTCCTGGTGATGGCAATCGGCGATCTGATTAAGCAAGGCAAGGATCTGCCGGCGGCGGCCGCTCGCCGGGGCAGGAAATATCGCTGGATCCAGTTGCCCGCTCTGGCCGGCGTCAAGGCGGAGCTGTACCGGGAGCTTAAGGCGTCGGGAATGCGCAAGGCGGAGCTGGCGCGGCGGCTGAGGACTTCACGCGGGAACATCGACCGGCTTTTCGATCTGCATCACAGCTCCCGTCTGGAACATCTGGAGGCGGCGTTCGCGGCCCTCGGCAGGCGGCTCATGATCGGCGTGGAGATCGCGGCCTGACGAAGAGCTATCGGCCTCGGGCAACCGGTCTTCCGCGTAACACGTCAACAGGGCGGCCGTGCTTCCCGTAACTAATGTAATTAGGTCTTGACACCGGCGGGCTCTCCGTTTATTATCAGGCTGGAGCCGGGATGGGCAAAACCCATTCCGGCTCAATTATTTACAGAATAATATTAGACGTCACAAAAACAGGAGGAACGCCATGTTAAACGCGCAAATCGAAGCTTCTGCCAAAAGCAACAGAACGTTTCAGCCGAGCGCTCGAAACTTCGAATCTAATAGAATCTGCGAATCCAGAATCAGCGAATCCAACAGAATCAGCAAAACCCCAGAAACGACTCGATTCCCTGAACCGCTGCACGTTGAAACAGCCGTTCGCGCTGGGGTGAACGTATCCCTTTTTTTGCCATCTGAAGAGATCCGCGACCTTTTTAAGTTTGGATTCCGTAAGAACCACAAAAAAGTTGTGGTTCTGAGTCATGACACGGGACAGATATCAGTTTCTCAGGTGCGGCACGGCCACTACTTCCGTGATGAAGATCTTGAACTGTATAACGGAGATTACATATCCAAGCATCTTCGTCGGTACAACTCCCACAGCCGGCAGAATGATACCGTCTCTCTTTTTCAATGGAACGATCAACGGCAACATGAGTACGATAAGCAATGCCAGCGTGTACGGCTGGACCATTGGCTGGAAAGTAAGCCTAGGCCGGAGGACTTAGTCGCATGTGCAGAGATGGTTTCGCTGTTGACCAGAAGGCCGGGAACGCCGCACGATTGGCTTTCCGTTGCCTTGGCAACGCTCGAAATCAGAAACAGCCTGTTTCGTCTGAGTCTTGTCGAGCTTTGCGATCTCGTAGATTGCGTAGTCCCGTAACAGACCCGTGCGGAGGGCGGTGCCCGCCGTTACTGCCCCGCTCCGCCCGCCCCAATCCACTCGGCCGCCCGCTCGATATCCGCGGTAAACGGCCGGTCTCCCGTCCACATCGGCACCACCTCGACCAGCGCCGCGCGCACCCGCTCGATGGCCGCGCTCGACCGCAACGGCAGCAGCAAATCCAGCGCCCGCCGCGCGGTGAGCAGCTCCATGGCCAGCACCCGCCGCGTGTTGCGCACTACCTGCTTCAGCTTGAGCGCGGAGGTCATGCCCATGCTCACAAAATCCTCTTTGTTGCCGCTGGTGGTGATGGAGCCCGTCGACGCCGGGTGCGCCAGCACGCGATTCTCCGCCACCAGCGCAGCCGCCGACACCTGCACCATCATGAAGCCGGATTCGAGCCCGGGATGGTTGGTGAGGAACGGCGCCAGGTGCTCGTTGAGCGCGGGATTCACCAGGCGGTCGATGCGGCGCTCGGAGATGCCCGCGAGCGCGGTGAGGGCGACGGCCAGGAAGTCGAGTTGGAAGGCCAGCGGCTCGCCGTGAAAGTTGCCGCCGGAGATTATCTCGTCGCCGATGACCACGGGATTATCGGTCACCGAGTTGAGCTCGACGGAAAACGTGCGGCGCGCTTCGGCCAGCGCGTCGAGCACCGCTCCGTGCACCTGCGGCGCACAGCGCAGCGAGTAGGCATCCTGCACGCGGCGGCAGGTGATGTGCGATTCGCGAATCTCGCTGCCTTCCAGATACCCGCGCAACCGCGCCGCGCTGCGCATCTGGCCGGGGTGCGGGCGCGTCTGCTGCAGGCGTTCGTCGAAAGCGCGCGGCGTTCCGCGCAGGCCGTCCAGCGTCATGGCGCAAATCAGGTCGGCGCTCGCCGCCAGCACTTCGCTCGCGCCGAGTTCGAGCGCGCCCACCGCCAGCATGGCCTGCGTGCCATTCACCAGCGAGATGCCTTCTTTCGATGCCAGCGTCACGGGTTCAATTCCGGCGCGCCGCAGCGCTTCGCCGCCGGGCAGGCGCTCGCCGCGATACTCGGCTTCGCCCTCGCCAATCAGCGCCAGCGCGATGTGCGCGAGCGGGGCCAGATCGCCGCTGGCGCCCACGCTTCCCTGCGAGGGAACCACGGGCGTGACGCCGCGATTCAGCAGGTCGCACAGGCGCTCGGCTACCAGCGGCCGTATGCCCGAACAGCCCGCCGCCAGCACGTTGGCGCGGATGGCCATCATCGCGCGCACTTCCCCGCGCGCCAGCGGATCGCCGATGCCCGCCGCGTGCGAGCGCACCACGTTGCGCTGTAGTTGCTCGAGCTCGCCGGCGGCCACGCGCACGTCGGCCAGCAGTCCGACGCCGGTGTTCACGGCATAGACGGGCTCCCCGCCGGCGGCCAGGCGCTCCACCACAGCGCGCGATCGCAGCATGCGTTCGATGGCCTCCGCGGCCACCTGCACCTGTTCACCGCGCAACGCCACCGCCTGCACCTGCTCGATTGTCAGCGAGCGGCCGTCGAGAGAGATCATCTACTGCACATAGCCGATGCCACGAAGCGTGCGCGCCGGTTCGCTGTCGTCGAACGCAGCCACCACGGCCTTCGGGCGGCCGTTGTCGAGCGCCACGCCATACGGCGGGTCCACGAACTGAAACACCGCGCGCAGCTTCTTCACGTCGAACGTGGTAATGGCCTTCAGCCCGGTGTCGTGCAGAAACGACGCGGCCCACTCGGGCGACTCGGTGGGAATGCCCACCACCGTCGTGTCGTTCCACGCGAGTTTGGCCATGCGGCGCGCGGCGGCGTCGCAGTGCAGGCACGACGGGTTGTAGAAAAACAGAAAGATGCGGCCCTGCCGAAGCGAATACGGCTGTCCATTCACGGTAACGGTGGCGGGCGTGGGAATGGCGTTCTCCCGCGCCAGGTTCACGCCGTAAGAAACTCCGG
>CAYVPZ010000296.1:0-6330 GCA_964453955.1 uncultured Solibacteraceae bacterium
CATTCCCATTCAAACGATCGCCCCGCGATTCATCGGGCGCTTCAACAAAGGCGTCGACTACGTGGGCGACGTCGAGCGCTTCGAGCGCGAATTCGCGGCCCATCTCGCGGTGATCGCCTGGGCCCGGCGGCAGTATGATCTGCCGGACAACCTGAAGCTCAGCATGCACTCCGGCAGCGACAAGTTCTCCATCTACGCGCCCATGCGCCGCGCGCTGCGGCGATTCGACGCGGGCATCCATTTGAAGACGGCCGGCACCACGTGGCTGGAAGAGCTGATCGGCCTTGCCGAGGCCGGTGGTGAGGGGCTGACCATGGCGAAGGAAATCTACGCCAGCGCGTGGGAGCGCCGGGAAGAGCTGTGTGCGCCATACACTACGGTCATCGACATCGATCCCGCCCGCCTGCCGTCGCCGGATGAGGTGCGCGCGTGGTCCAGCGAGCAGTATGTTTCCGCCCTGCGCCACGACCCCCGCAACCCCGCCTTCAATACGCACGTGCGGCAGCTATTGCACGTGGGTTATAGGATCGCGGCCGAGAAAGGCGAGCAGTACCTCGGCCTCCTGTCCGCATGCGAGGATTCGATCGCGCGGAATGTAACCGGCAATCTCTACGACCGGCACATCGAGCCGCTGTTTGTGCGCGGGTGAACGCCGGCGGCCTATTGCAACGTGAATGCCGCGCTGACAGCGGCCTCGGAAGAGTCGCCAACCATGACCTCGTACGGCCCGGGTTCAACCACCCACTGGTGTTCGGAGTTCCAGACCGCTAACTCACTTTGTGGCACGCGGAAAGTAACTGTCCTCCTCTCGCCGGCTTTGAGATGAACGCGGGAAAATCCTTTTAGCGCCTTCACTGGCGTTTCCACGCTACCGGAAGTCTGGTGTAAGTACAACTGGGCAACCTCGTCGCCATCCACCTTACCTACGTTGGTGAAATCCGCGCTCACCACCACGTCATCCGCGGTTCCGGCCCTCGGAGCAATCACCCGAATGCGATCGCACTGGAACGTCGAGTAACTCAGGCCGAAGCCGAATGGAAAAAGCGGCTCGTTATCCTCGTCGACGTACTTGCTGCCTGTTTCAAACTTCGAGGAGTCGTAACTATAATAGTCCGGAAGCTGGCCGACGCCGCGCGGGAACGTGATGGTCAGGTGGCCGCCGGGATTGTTTTCGCCGAAGAGCGTCTCGGCGATGGCGCGTCCGCCGAACTCTCCCGAATACCACGCCTCCAGAATCGCCGCCACGTGCTGCTTGGCCCAGGGAATGGAAAGAGGGCGCCCGTTCTGCAGCACCAGAACGCACGGTTTGCCGGTGGCCATCACCGCTTCCAGCAGCGCCTGCTGGTTTCCGGGCAGGTCCAGACTCGATCGGTCGAAGCCCTCGCCCGAGAGCCCCAGCCACTCGCCAAGCCCCACAATGACAACCTCCGCCAGGCGGGCGTCCCGGACGGCGGACGGAATATCCGCTCCGTCATTCACGGTGATGCGGGCCGCGGGAAGCAGGTCCCTGATGCTGTCGGCAATGCCGCGCGGCTGGCCCGCTCCCGGGTTCGTGTAGTCGCCGAGGCGCACTGCGTTCGCGTTCGGCCCGATCAGCGCGATCCGCGCCACCGTTCGCGAGAGCGGCAGCAGGCCATTCTCGTTCCGCAGGAGGGTCATCGATTCGCGTGCCGATTGGAGCGAGAGATCGAGGTGGGCCTGGGCCCTCCTGATTCGCGGTTCGTCACCCGGGTCGACCAGAGGACGATCAAACAGCCCCAGCTCGAATTTCGCCCGCAACACCGCGGAGACGGCGCGGTCCAGCGCCTCCGCTTTCAGGCTGCCATCCTTCCGGCCCGCAACGATCGCGCCCTCGAAGACGTCGTGATCGAAATCGTAGAACTGCATGTCGAGCCCCGCGTTGAGCGCCATTACAATTGCGTCCTTCGCAGTTGCCGCGGTATGATGAGCCTCCACCAGGCGCTTCACGGTGCCCAGATCGCCGAGGACAAACCCCCGGAACCCCCACTCGCCGCGAAGAATCGTGGTCAGCAACAGCGGGTTGGCGGCACACGGGATGCCGTCGATTTCGTGATAGGCGGCCATCACGGCTCCCGCATGGCCCAGGCGAATCGCCGGCTCGAACGATTTCAGCATGGTGGAGCGGAGCTCTCGCTCCCCAATGTGCACTGGCGCCGCGTTGAGTCCGCCTTCGGGAGAGCCGTGCCCGGCAAAGTGCTTGGGTTCCGCGATCACCGTGCGGTCGGACGCCAGCGATTGTCCCTGTGCGCCACTCACCCAGGCCAGACCCATGCGGCCGCTGAGATACGGGTCTTCGCCAAAATCCTCCTCCACGCGGCCCCAACGGGGTTCCCGAGCCAGATCGAGGACCGGGGCAAGAAGCATGTCCACCCCGCTCGCGCGCGTCTCCGCCGCTATGGCCGCGCCGGTTTTCTCGGCGATGGCCGGATCCCAGGTTGCCGCCAAGTTGACCGGCGCCGGGAAGATGGTGCCGGTGCTGAAGCCATGAAGACCCTCCTCGATAAACAGGACCGGTATGCCCAGCCGTGAATTCTCCATCACCCAGCTCTGAATCTGGTTGGAGAGACGTGCATCCGGGTACACATCGTGAATGCTTCCGGCTCCCAAACGGCCCCACAGTCTGACGGCATCTTCCGTACGCAATCCGGTGGTCTTTAGAAGCCTGGTGGCCGCGTCGGCATCGTCGCCGATGGAGGAGGAGACGCCGCGATACATGTCCAATTGCCGGGCCTTCTCCTCCACGGTCATGCGGCCCAGCAAATCGCGCACCCGCTCGTCGACGGAGGCGCCGACCCGCCGGTAGAGCGGGACCGGCTCGGCGCAGAAGGCGGACAAACCGGATAGTAACAGAAGGAGAGCGGAAGCGGCGGCAGGTAGTCTCATCGTTGTTAATGTTACTAAGTCGAGTTCCGGCTTGCGGAGGCTTGGGGAAATGAGATGCCCCGCAAACCGGGCTCAAACTCTCACAACACAATGGCGCCGCGACGGGGTCCGCGATTGCTGGATGCTATGCTGTGAGTCCTATGTCGCGTGTGCTCTTAGGGCTGTTGTTATCGTCTGCGATTTCCTTCGCCCAAGCGCGTCCAGATTCGTTGGACCAGTTGGCGTCCGAATTCTGGACGTGGCGCGCGGAGTTCAGGCCCTTCACGTTTGATGACGTTCCCCGCATGGAGCGTGCCGCCGGAACGCGGGAGTGGTCCGCGGCAGCGGTCGCCAAACAGCGCGCCGATCTCGCCGAATTCGAGCTTCGATGGAAGGCGATGCGCACCGACCGATGGCCGGTTGGACGGATGGTGGACTACCGGCTGATAGGTTCCGCCATTGCCCGCGTCCGGTGGGAACTGGATGTCAATCCGCGCTGGCAGCGTGACCCCGCCTTTTACGTCGAACAGACTATCGATGCGCTGCAGGAGGAACTCATGCCTCCACCGCCGTTCGGCGACGCACGTTCGCGGGAGATCGTGGCGCGAACCCAGAACATTCCCTCGATTCTCCAACAAGCCAGGCTCAATCTGAGGGCCATTGCACCGTTTGCACAATTGACCATCGCGATGCTCGCCGATATCGATGCGCGTCTGGCCCGCGTGGAGCGCGGTGCGTCACCGTTGTTGACCAGCGACGATCAGCGCGCGCGCTTCCGTATCGCGATTGCCGCGGCGAGCAAGGCACTCATTGACTATCGGGAATGGCTGAAGCAGAACCTGCCCAACATGGGGCAGGATTTCGCTCCTGGTGATAAGGCCTACGGTTTCTTCCTGCACCACGTTGCCCTGTTGCCCTGGACGCCGGAGCGGTTGCTGACCATGGCACGTCAGGATTTTCAGCGCGTACTCGCCGTGGAGAGCTATGAACACCAGCGTGACCTCGGCGCACCAGAATTGACGATGCCTGCGACGGCGGAAGAAGAATCCGCTCGCATGGCGCGCGATGACGCGAGCATTCGCCTCTATATGATGGAGCACCAAATCCTGACGGTTCCTCCCGATTTGCCGCATTGGACGATGCGCCCGGCACCGGACTACATCGCAGCCTTCGATGGGTTCGGGGAACTCGATGACTTCACCGGACCGTCGCGACTGCATCAGGATGGAACACGCTGGATCCTGCCGCCCTCGAACGATCTGCCTTATTTCTGGAAAGCCTATGCGAAAGATCCGCGGACCACGGGCGTGCACGAGGGCGTACCCGGACATTTCTGCCAATTATCGTTATCCTGGCGAAACCCCGACCCGATCCGGCGTCAGTACTACGATTCGGGCGCAAACGAAGGCATCGGCTTCTACGCCGAAGAGATGATGCTCGACGCCGGATTATATGACGACAGCCCGCGATCGCGTGAGATCATCAACAACTTTGCGCGCCTGCGGGCTTTGCGCGTGGAGGTGGATGTAAGACTCGCGCTCGGGCAGTTCACCATCGCCCAGGCGGCCGATTACCTGGCGCGCACCGTTCCAATGGACAGGAGAACGGCGGAAGGAGAAGCGGCGGGTTTTGCCACCGCTCCCGGCCTGGGCATCGCCTACGAAATCGGCAAGCTGCAGATCGAACGGCTGCTGGCGGAACGGCGTCTTGAGCAGGGCGGCAAGTTCAGCCTCCGCGAGTTTCACGATTACGTGTGGAGCAACGGCAACGTGCCGCTTTCGCTGCAACGATGGGATTTGCTGGGTCTGGACGACGATATAAGGAAGGTGGACGAATTGGCGAGGAAGAGTCAAACTCCTCTGTGAGTTGACCGGACACGTGCGGGTCGTTCCCAAAATCGGGTACTGGATGCCATGATCTGAATTGCAATCCAAGGCTTTTTGCGGCCCCAAGCGTGCCCTGTCGGTACCATGCTGCGCCAGGATCTGACATTCGCCGTCCGCCGCCTCCGCTCCAGCCCGGGTTTTACCCCCGCCGCCATCGCGACTCTCGCTCTGGGAATCGGCGCCAACGTCACCATCTTCTGCCTGGTGAACGCCGTTGTCTTCCGGCCCTTCGGAGTCCGCAACCAAAGCGAACTCGTCTCCTTCAACTACCACACCTCGAGAGTCGAGTCCCCCAGCATCTCCTGGCCCGACTACAAAGACTATCGCGACCGCAATACCGCCATGAGCGGCCTCGCGGCCTACCACTTCCTGCCCATGAATGTCAGCCGCGGTGGGGGTCATAATACCCGTCTCTGGGGGTACGCGGTCAGCGGAAACTATTTCGATATGCTGGGCGTTCAACCCCTGCCGTCGTCATCGGCCGGCAGAGCCAGATTCAGCTTGCGAAAAGCATCCCCAGCGGCGCGTGAACGCCGACGTGGTCCGGCGGGTCCACCTTTAACGCGGCGGTGGCATATGGCAGCGCCTCGTCGACGCCACACGATAACGGGGACCTCTTCCATTCCGAGTTTGCGCGCAACTGGCAGGCGTGCATGCCCGGCGATGATGTGAGTCGGGAAATCGATTGAGGTCGGGTCAGTGGAGTTCCAGGTTCCTGTTGGCGTGCGTTTGCGTCCGCCGGAGGCGAATCATATCATCAAGAAAAGGTGAGGCAAACCCTGCGAAGCACCCTGCACCGCGCGGCTAAGGTGCTGCGCAGTGAGGGAGTGCCGAGTCTCTGGTTCCGAATCCTCGGCGACACCGTTTATCGGCGCACGATACTGGTGGAGCGTCATCTCCATGAGCCGGTCGTCGAGGCTCAGGCCGGCATCCCCGTGACGGTGACAGTGCTGCACGAGAATGAGTTGGACGAGTACCTGGCATTCCGCCCCACGGCGGTGGCAGCCGAGATTCGAAGCCGGCTTGAAAAGGGATACAAATGCTTCGTGGCGCGCCAGGACAAGGAGATTGCCAGCGCATGCTGGGCGGCTATCGGAAGCGCCCGAATCGACTATCTCGGCTGTGAGATCCGGCTTGCCGACGATGAAGCTTACATCTTCGAGAGCTACACTGCTCCGCGCTTTCGCAACATAAACGTCGCGGCGGCGCGTGGGAACGAAATGGTGCGCCACTTCCGTGACCGCGGCTACTCCCGGTTTATCGGGGCCCTGATGCCGGAGAACAAAGCGGCATTCCGCCCAGCCGAAAAGGTCGGATATCGGCGTTTTGGAGTCATTGGATATGTGAAGGTCGGTCCCTGGCGGCGTTTCTTCTGCCGGGTGTCCGACCGGGCGCGCCCCATCGTCATCCACCAGCGAGCCGAATAGCTATCGGCTGGCGGCGGAAAGATACAAGCCTGGATGGACCAGATTGCGGCGGGACTGGACGAGCGTGGGGTTGATCTCGATGGCGCGGCGGATGAGCGGCTCGGCTTCGCGCGGGCGGCCTCGGGAGGCGAGCG
>CAYVPZ010000297.1:0-6319 GCA_964453955.1 uncultured Solibacteraceae bacterium
GGCGTTGTTATTTGCATCGGCGATGTAGAGATTGCCGGCCCGGTCGAGAGCCACCCCATAGGGATTATTCAGTTGGGAGCTGGTTGCCGTGCCGGTGGAGCTGCTGTAGCCCGACGAGCCGGTGCCGGCTACCGTGGACACGTTGTTACTGTTGCCATTCACGAGGCGGATCGCGTTGTTGCCGCTGTCGGCGATGTACAAGTTGTAATTGAGGTTGTTGTCGATTGCCAGCCCTGTCGGGGCGTGCAATGTCGCGCCGCTGGTGGCGCCGCCGTTTGCAAAACCGCCCGTGCTGCCGCACTGACCCACCACGGTGTTGATGTTCCCCGCGTTGATGGACACCCCGAAAACCGAAAGAGTGCGGTTCGAAAGATTCACCGCGCGAACACAGTTGTTGTTCGTGTCCGCGATGAGCAGGTCCCCGTATGGATCCAGGGCGAGACCGCTGAGGCCGGACAGTTCGGCTGAGGTGGCAGGCCCGCCATCGCCGCTATGTCCGGGGGTGTCCAGGGTACCCGCAATGATGGTGGCATTTCCCAGAGCGTCGATTCTGTGAACGACCGCCGCCGCGGAATCCGCGACATACAGATTGCCGTTGCCGTCCGCGATTGCGAACTTGGCCGTGGAAATCGTCGGACTTGTAACCACGGTGCGAATAGCGGGAACCAACTGGATCTGCTGCGCCGTCGCGGGCGCAACCGGGAAAAGAAACCAACCTGACCATGCGGCGGCGAGACCGGCCGCGCGAGTGAGCCCTCGTACCATGAGTCCGAATCCCTCCAGGGATGTCGACAACCACAACCTACTCCGCGGGAGGCGCGGCGCCGCGGCCGCGCGGCCAGGTCCCCGGAGAAACGATCGGTTATCTATTGTAAGCGGACTCCCATCCCGGCGGCCAGCGAAATCCCGCTAATCGCTGCCATAGACGTTAAAGAACAAATCGAACGTGTCGCAACTGGCCAGTTGGATATGGAAGGTGAACGTCACATAATCGCCTGGCCCCACGCTGGTGGAACTGGCCGACTGCGACAGCAGCGTGTTGCCCCCGGTAAGCTGGTCAATTTCGGCGTACGGATTGGTCACCGTGGATGATGAGCTGGTATTCTGCAGCTCATCGGTGGCCGTCAGCGTGCCGCCCACGGCACACGTCCCGCCGCCGTCCAGGGACCCGCTCAACAGGATCTGGACGAAGTCGGAATCCACCTGCGGCGCTTGTGGGCTGATCGCGATCGAATCGGTGGACGAGCCGGTGGTAACGTCGTCCCCGCTATCGGTCAGGGTGGCCGTGTTCGAAATCGGCGTCGGGGCCGTCGTCGAGACGGTCACATAAATGGTGAATGTGGTGGAAGTACTGCCCGCGGCCATGGTGCAGGTGACCACCTGCCCGCCGATCGAGCATCCTGGCGCGCTGTTGATGGTGAAGTTGGAATCGATGGTATCGGAAACCGTGGCGATGGCGGTAGTGGCGCCGCTGGTGGTGACGGCCAGCGAGATGACCCCCGGTCCGCCCTGGAAGATCGGGCTGGCGTGGGTTGCGGAAATCGATAGCGATGTGGGAGCCGCCGGGCCGTCCAGCTCGAAAGAAGGATGCAGCACGCCGCTTCCCTGGGTCGCGGTGTTAAACCCGTTGCTCAGCGGATTCGCGAAAAGGGTATTCACGTAGGTGATCTCGCCGGTGGGAGTGATTCCGTCGAGGTTATTGGAGCTGTCGGACTCCCACTGAAAGGAGATGGTGCCGGTATACTCCAGTTGCAGCCAATACGTTTGTCCGGAGCTGAGAGTCACCTGGGGTGAAGCGGCATAGGCATAGTCCTGTATCGGGGCCCCGGGACTAAACAGGGAGGGTCCGCTCAGGCTTTGGATCAGCGTCCCCGGCTTACCGCTGCCATTGTCCTGATACAACCCTACGACCACCGAGGAAACAGTATCCACCTCGCCATTCACTCCGTCGCCGGCGCGCATCCGGATGGTTGCGGAGGAGAAGGTGGCCGTGGACGTCATCGTGAATCCCACCGCGTAGGCCTGATCCTGGAACAGGCCAAGAGCGAGACCATCGTTGCCGGGCAGGTTGCTGGCGATCACCGTGGGCTGAACGTTGGTCAGCGAAAAACTGGGCGAGGAGGACCCGCCGGAAGCGCTGGCGGTCACCGTCCAGGGGCCCGCGGTCGAGTTCGCGGCGGCGACGACGCTGGCGTTGCCACTGGAATTCGTCTTTGCCGTCACGCTGGTGGTGGACGAAGTTCCACCGCTGTTGATCAGGGTTCCGCCGGCGCCGCCCGCCCCGGCGGTCACGGTAAACGTCACCGTGACGCCCGAGGCCGGACTGCCGGAGTTGGTCACGTTCACCACCAGCGATTCGCCGAATTGCACGTTGATGTTTGCGCTCTGGTTGTTGCCGCCGGTGATTGCCAGATCCTGGCCCGCGGCGCTGGCTCCGAATCCTGCGCAGAGAAACAGTAATGACAGGATCAATCGTCGCACAGCCATCGTTCTCCTCCCCCCACCAACCATCCACGGCAGCCGTCACCAACAGCCGGAATCAGCCGTGCGTCCGGCGTGGACTCCAAGCAGATTAGCACATCCTGGCTGCTCCTGACGCTCGATTCTTCATGGCCCAGCCAGCCCGGCTTGAGCGAACCTTCGCCAGCGGGCTATTCTGTGTCCAGGACCTCCGCTTGGCTTCATCGCTCTCCAAATGGCTTTCCTTGTCCGGGCACGAACGGCTCCTGTTCCTTGCGGCCTGGATGGTTTTGCTTTCGAGCAGGCTGGTCTGGCGGGTGGTTCCGCTCCGCTGGGTCTGGAAGCTGGCGGGTGGTTCGGCCGGCCGCCCCCCGCATCCGCCGGCATCGGCTGATATCGAGAGAATCCGCCAGGCGATTGATCGGGCGAGCGCGCGCGTCCCGGGAACGACCTGCCTCACCAGGGGCTTCGCCGCCGCCATCCTGTTGCGATTCGCGGGGCGGCCGCACCGCATGCTGATCGGCGTCCGAAAAACTGGCGATTCAGGCTTCTCCGCGCACGCCTGGGTGCTGAGCGAAGGGGAGATCGTGACCGGGAATCTGCCCGATCTGGGCAGCTATATACCGCTGCCGCTGGGCGCGCCGATTCCTCCCCTGCGCGAAACGTCCCGCTAATTGCCGTAGACGTTAAAGAACAAATCAAACGTATTGCAGCTCGCCAGTTGGATATGGAAGGTGAACGTCACATAATCGCCTGGCCCCACGCTGCTGGAACTGGCCGACTGCGATATCAGCGTGTTGCCCTGGGTGAGCTCGGTAATCACGGCGTACGGATTGGTCACCGTGGACGTGCTGGTATTCTCAAGCTCATCGGTGGCCGTCAGCGTGCCGCCCACGGCGCACGGCGGGTGATCCGTGGACCCGCTCAACACGATCTGGACGAAGTCGGAATCCAGCAATACCGTGTTGGTCAGCGAGAAACTGGCTGGCGTGGAGACGTCGTTCACGCTGGCCGTGACGGTGTACCCGCCCGCGATGGCGTTGGCCGTCGCCGTGACGCTGGCCACCCCGGAGGAGTTGGTGACGGCGGTGGAACTGGACAACGTCGCGCTGGCCCCCGAGGAGGGTGCTCGGAAGGTCACCGTCACGCCGTTCACCGGATTGCTGCTGCCGTCGGTCACCTTCACCTGCAGCGGGGCGGAGAAAGCCGTGCTCACCGCCGCGCTCTGCGGCGTGCCGCCCGTCGCCGTGACCGCCGCGACAGTGTCCCCGGTGCCCTGCAGTTGCACCGTCTGTGTGCCCGCCTCGTACAGCGAGTTGTCATTGACCGTGATGGAGCCGGTGAGCGGGCCCCCGGCGGTGGGCGCGAAGGACACGCGGATGTTGCAGGATTGCGTCGCCGCTACGGGGGTGCCAACGGCGCAGTCGCCCGTTACGCCGCTCAGCAGGGTGAAGTTCACGTCGCCGGCATCGGCCGCGATGGAAGAAAACGTCAGCGGCGAATTGCCCGGGTTGGTGAGCACGGCGGTCATCGTCGAGCTCTGTCCGATGCCCACCGTGCCGAAGCTGAGCGTGCTGGAATTGAACGAGACCGCCGGATCGCATTTGCCGTACGTGCCGGCGGAATAAATGCCCAGCACCTCGGATGCGGCCAGCGCGCGCGCATACACGGTGGATTCGTCAACGAGACCCGTCAAGGTGTACCACCCGCCCGGCGTGTTCAGCCAGCCGGAAGTATAGCCCGTTCCAAGCTGATACGAGTAGGACGCGGCATAGGAGGTCTGGGTGATTGCGGCCAGCCCCATCTGCGCGCCATCCAGATACGCAATTTCGTTGGTGCCGTCGTAGGTGACCGCCACGTGATGGAACGCGCCGTCGTTCACCGCGGCCGAACTGGTCATCTGGCCGCCCCCTCCGCTCCAGAACACCTCCACCTCCAGCAAGCCCGTTGTGTCCACGTAGAGGGCGGGAACATATCCATCCGCGCTCCCGTAGGCCCCGCCGACGCCCTGCTGCCCGAGAATCACGCCTCCCGCTCCTCCCGAGGGCGTCTGGAACCAGGTTTCAAAGCTGAATGGCCCCTGGCTCGGGAACGGGAACACCGCGCTCGGAATGCCGACATAAGGACTCTGCGTGCCGTCGAACGAGAAGGCCTGTCCCACTTCGCCCGTGGCGAAGCCGGTATCGCCGCCGAGGGTCGCGTTGTACGCGCCGGTGACGTCGTTCGCGTTGCCCTCGGCCTTCCACCAGGCGGTGAGGTTGGCCGGCGCCGCCACGCAGGCCGTCGGAGGGGGAATCGACGCGAGGGTGTTGGTCAGGCTGAGGGTCGCCGGGGTGCTCACGCCGCTCACGCTGGCGGTCACGCTGTAGGGTCCGCCCGCGATGGAGTTCGCCGTAGCGGTCACGCTGGTCAGGCCGCTGGAGTTGGTGGTGGACGGGGTGCTCAGGGACGCGCTGGCGCCCACGGTGGGCGCGGAAAAGCTCACCGTCACGCCCGGCACCGGATGGCTGGCTGCGTCAAGCACCTTCACCTGCAGCGCCGTCGCGAACGGCTGCCCCACCACCGCGCTCTGCCCGGACCCGGCCGTGGCCGAGATGGAGGCCGGTACCTGCACCACCGGCACGTTGGTATCGGAGCCCGTCGCGGCCGTTCCCGAACTGGTGTGGTTCACATCCCCGCCGCCCCACGCGAGCGCCGTATTGGTCACCGAGGTGGGCGAGTTGGACGGCACGTTCACGGTCACCTCAATCTCCGGGAAGGAGCTGCCACCGGATACCGACAGCGTGGCGCTGCAACTGACCGTGGTCGTGCCGCCACAGGTCCAGGAGGACGAGGTCGTGCCGAAGCTGTTCACCGTATAGCCCAAAGGCAGGGCGTCTGACACATTCACCGTGCCGGAGGTGGCGCTGCCCGACTCCGTGTTGGACACGCTGATGTCCCATGTGGCGGTGGAACCCTGCGTGAAGGTGCCGGAGTGGTTCTTCTGCACCGATAGCACCGGGGCCGGCACTATGGTCACCGTGTCGGCGTTCGAGCTGGTGGCAGTGACCCCGGCGCCGCCGGTCACATTAAACGCATTGCTCACCTGCCCCGCTGTGGCCGTGTTGGAAACATTGACGTTGATCGTCAGCGCCGGGTAGCTGCTGCCCGAGGCGATCGCGCTGTCATTTTTGCAGGTCACCGTCTGGCCGCTGGCTGAGCAGGACCAGCTACTGCTGGTGGTATTCACGAAACTGAAGTCCGCATTCAGCGTATCCGTGACGGTCAGCGGATCGCTGCCGGCGGTCGGGTCGCCGGTGGATCCGGTTCCGGTGTTCTTAATGTTCACGGTGAGTGTCGCGCCCTGCGTGCCCTGCACGAAACTGTCGGTGCTTTCCGTGGTCGCGGTGACGGTGGCCGCATTCTCCGTGAAGTTCAGGCACCACCCATTCTGCGCGCCGGTGGTGGCGTTGTCGAGGTACTGATTGAAGTACAGGCTCCACATGCCGTTCGGGTTGCTGCTCCCGAACACGCTGGTCAACGTCGCCGAGCCGTGGGTGGCAGCATACGAGAACGAGCCGGGCAGGGTGTAGAAGTTGCCGGGGTCCTGGAAGAAGGTGTCGGCGAAGCTGTCGTCGCTGATCGGCTTATATGTGCCGGGCTCGACATTTGATGTGTTCAGCGCGCTTCCGCTGTCGGAAAAGGAATAGTTGCCTTCCGAAGCCTGGGCGGTGCCCTGGTACATCGAGAAGAAGTCCAGTGCAGCCTGGGGACCCACCAGCAAAGATTCGACACTGTAGAGATCGAGGGCCTGGTCGGGAACGTCCCAATTGTAGAGCGTGATGTAGAAGTTGTTGATGGTGCCCCACATATTGGACAC
>CAYVPZ010000298.1:0-6278 GCA_964453955.1 uncultured Solibacteraceae bacterium
GGAAACAGCGGTCGCCGGTCAAACCCGAGGCGCTGAACCGGTCCGCGCGCCCGGTGTTCACACCGTCCCTTCGTGGGTGAGTATCTTCCAGTGGGGCCAACGCATCTTCCAACTTCAGGCGGACGTTAGCACTCCGGGTACTCTTTACGCCACGACCAATCGTGGACTCTTCAGGTCCCTAAATAGTGGGATGACGTGGGAGGCTCTATGGGTTGGCCCCGAGTTAACCTATTCTGTCTTTGATCAGAGCCGACGCTCTCCCGGCGTTGTGTACCTTGGAGTCGCGATGGGCCAGCGGGGCGCCATTTACAAGAGCGTCAATTCAGGCTTGACATGGTCACAGATTGGTACTGACGACATCAAGAGGGCGGTGGAGAACGTACGCGTCGATTCCGATAGTGCCGATACTGTTTACGTTGTATCCGACTCGTCGGACGGAGCATTCATTTGCACAGGTTGCGTCCTGTACAAATCGCTGAATGGAGGCCGGACATGGGGCAATATTGCTCCCAACGCGCGTTCTAGCGATGCCGTCGCAGGCGGCATACAGTTCTTGACGGTCGACCCGAACCAACCTGGTCACCTCTTTGTGAATGGGCACATGATGTATTCCGGCCAAGATCGCAATCCCTCCAACTTGTGGGAGAGCACGGATGGAGGGCTGTCGTGGGCACACAGAAACTCGGTCGTACATACCACCAATTCGTCGGGCTACGACGTAACAGCGTGCAATTGGAATTCGTACGTCATCAAGCCGGGAGATCCTGGCGTCATCGTCGGGACGGCGGACGGGAACGGCTGGGGAGGAAACTATCCGCCGCTTCTTTTCTTCTCAAGAGATCGCGGTGAATCTTGGCAGGACATCAAGATTGTCGAGCGCGCACAGTGGCGGGAGACCGCGGCAATGCAGTCCCTGGCATGGTCCGCAACGTCACCCACACTCTACGCAGGCACCTCGGAGTCCCTTTACCAATCGACTCGGCCAGGGCAGGGTTGGCAGCGGTTACTTCCGTATCAGACCACGGACATAGTATCTATGCCGTCAGGTGATCTTTACGCTGTCACTGCCGCCGGACTCCTGAAGTCGAGGAACAGTGGCCGACGGTGGCACCTTTCCGGAATGGGGTTACCGACTGGCAACGGAATGAACGGATGTACTCTTCAGACCATCATGAATGACCGAATCTATGTTGGCTGCAAAGGTGGATTCCTTACAACCAGCGATAGCGGCCTGTCCTGGAATTGGTCCGGCCTCGGTGACGATCCAACTCCGGGAGTTAGCGCTGACATCCTGCCAAGACCGCACGGTCAGGATGTTCGGAACCTTCTCGTCGCAACGGACGGGACGCTCTATCTCAACCTTGCGTCGGAAGGCGGTGCTCGTGTCATCAGGGTGCAACCCGACCGCAAGATCGTCAACATCGACTTGCGCGGGAAAGCACCAAACTGGATCGATGCCTCCCCGTCAACGCCGAGTGTCCTTTACGCAACGGTCGGCGACGGTTTCGCGTCGTGGCGAAACGCCATGGGAGGCAACTCGCTCATGAAGTCCGACGACGGTGGCTTCACCTGGCGTAGTTTCGCCTTGGCGCGATGGGCACGTCCGAAGCTCGCCGGATCTTCTGTGAATTTGGTGCCATCATTTGCGGTTGCTGCTCAATCGTCAGATTCCGTCTATGCGTTTGTTGTACTCAATGACAGCCGTACTCGGCGGCTGGACTATGCGCTGGAAAGAACGACAGATGGTGGCGAAACGTGGCGAGACGTATACTCCGATGCTGTAATGGGACCCCGTATGATCAGCGGCCAGGCCGGCACGTTAAGTTCAATTGTCATCGATCCTAGGAACGCTGAGATCGTCTACGTTGTCTTCACGAATTCTGTCTTTCGATCACCCGACGGAGGGCGCCACTGGGTGGAACTGCCTCTGAGAAATGCCGGAGTGAGAAGTCTCGCGGTTAACGCCGAGTCCTCAAATCTGCTTTATGCCGCTGCGCAGAATGGCGTGTGGCTTAGCAATGACGGTGGGATGAGTTGGCTGCCGTCTGCCGCCGGATTCCTGCAGCAGACGGCCCAAAAGGTGGTGTCCGCCGGAAGCGTGACATTGGCGCAGGGTGAGAATGGAATCTATAGGTTTATCAATCGCGATCTGAACTGGCTGACAGAGAGGTGGAAAGGGCTGGAAGACGCACCCGAAACTAATCCGATAGGTCTCCCCCAAACAATGCAATCGGACATTTCGGGGCCGGAACGCGAGTCCGATGCAGCAGCCGGTTCCACCACCGGCTCCCAATCGGTCGCAGGCGGTCCGGTGTATCACATTGGAAACGGGGTTTCTGCACCCTCGCCAACGTACAAGCCCGATCCAGACTACACTCCCCAGGCGAAAAATGCCAAGCTCCAAGGGAATGTAACACTCTATGTAGAGATCGACCCCTTCGGACATCCTCAGAATATCAAGGTGTTGCGTGGTCTTGGTCTGGGGCTGGACGAAAAGGCTGTTGAGGCAGTTCGCAAGTGGCGATTTCGGCCGGCTTACAAGGACGGCAATCCGGTCACGGTTTCAGCACAGATCGAGGTTCACTTCCGTCCGCTGTAATCGAGCCGTGAGATCAGATCGCCGAGAACGGGCGGACGACGGACCTCGAACCCGCAACTCCGGCATGACTCAGTACCGACAGAGGAGCTTGAAGATGACCGATCCCGATAACCCGAATCCGAGTTTCACCACCACACTTAGAATTCGAACTGCGCTGACCGTCTTCCTTGTGCTTTTATCTATTGCACTGTCATCGTGCAATCGTGACCCGAAAAGCATGATTGTCGGAAAGTGGATAACGCTCGATGGCAAGGAGTCGCTTCAGTTCTTCCCCGACGGGACAATGGCAATCGCGACCACTGCGGGTGCCAACTACACCGCGACGTTTTCGCTCCCGGACGCTCAGCACTTGAGAGTGGAGCTCGGCGGTTTCGAAGCGCTGGCCGGCCCCCAACTCTGGACGATAGCATTGTCCTCGAGTGCGCTTACGATAACGTTACCGAACAACACCGTGGCGAAGTACAAACGAGCGTACTGATGCCGGTCGGCCCACGCAGCCATGTCTGAACAGCCGGACGGTAAGCCCGTGGTTGACGTTGAGGGTCTGGTTTCGCTCCCGCGACGCCGGGGCTTGTACACCTGTCTCAGGCGGCTACAATGGTTGGCACCATCTTGGCACCCATGAAGGAAAATGGGCCCGAACTGAAGCGATCTCACCCCGGCACGAAGCGGTCAGCACGACCCTCTACCGGCTGATGACCGCAGCCGCGCAACCCACGCCGGATGATGCGGCGACTACGTTCATCGCGCAGTTCATTCAGCAGCTCCGCACGCTCCGCCGCGCCACCGGAAATCCACTATTAGGTCACGGGATGATCTGGGTTGCAGTCATCGTCGGAATGGACGTAAAGGCGGACCCGTTGAAGCGCAGCCCCAGCACGGCTACGTTTCCTGCTGATGCCGCAAATTGTGCAAAGCCTCGTTGCCCAACCATTCCGCTGAGACCCTGCAGGGTCCGCAACGTAGTCTCCGTCTTGCTGCTGGGGGGCAGAGGAATTGAAGAAGTTCCGATGGTGTTCCCGTTCTCGTCCCAAAGCGTGACCGTTACGGTGGCGGCCGTGGAATTCGGGTTGACGATGGCCACGGCCGTGATGAAGTTCGTCTCATCCCACGTGAGCGTGCTCGAAGTGGCCGCCGTGCCGGAGAACGGCACTACAGCCTCCTGATCGGGCCGCCCGGCGACGCTCTGCCGGAAGACTCCGTAACCGCACACTTCGCTCGGAAGCGTGAACACGGCGTATCCCTCAAGCAGACTGCCGGCGTCGGGAGCCTCAATGATGGCCGTGCCGTACGCCGCGAGGTTGACCTGCATTGTAGACCCGCCGACAGAGGGCACCGTCAACGGCGTCCCCGCGTCGCTCACAAAGTTCACCGGAAATGAGGCCGCCGCACCGGTGGGGTTCGTGAAATACAGCGCCGAATACCATCCGCCGCCAAAAGCGAGCTGTGGAAGAATGCTCGGTTCGGAATTCGACGCAGTGACACTGGTCGTCGGGATGGAAGTAAAGGCGGACCCATCGAAGCGTAGTCCCAGCACGGCCACGTTTCCTGCCGACACGGCAAATTCCGCCGAACCTCGTTGCCCAACCATTCCGCTGAGGCCGGGCAAGGTTCGCAACGTGGTTTCCGTTTTGCTGCTGGGAGGAAGGGGGATCGAAGAAGTTCCGATGATGTCCCCGCCCTCGCCCCAAAGCGTGACCGCCACAGTGGCGGCTGTGGAACTCGGGTTGACTATGGCCACGGCCGTGACGAAGTTCGTCTCATCCCACGTGAGCGTGTTCGACGTCGCGCCAGCGTCGGAGAACGGCACCACGGCTTCCTGGTCGGGCCGCCCGGCGACGCTCTGCCGGAATACTCCGTAACCGTACGCTCCACTCGGAAGAGTAAACTCCGCGTATCCTTGAACCAGACTGCCGACGTCGGGAGCCTCGATGATGGCCGTGCCGTACGGGGCCAGATTGACCTGCGTTGTGGATACGCCCAAGGACGGTACGATCAACGGCGTCCCCGCGTCGCTCACAAAACTCACTGGAAACGAAACCGCAGCACTTGTGGGGTTCGTGAAATACAGTGCCGAGTACCAGCCACCACCGAATGCGAACTGCGGAAGGACACTCGACCCTCCCGAGGGCGGTGGTGCAGCACTCGTATTGGTCAACGGAAAACTCGCGGATTGGTTGACGCCCGCGACGGTGGCCGTCACATTGTACTGACCCGGCGTGCCATTCGCCGTGAGCGCGGGTGCGCTGGCGACGCCCGAACTGTTAGTCGTAACCGCGGCGATGAATGACGGCCCTGGGAAGGTGCCGCTCGCTCCCGCGCTGGGGGCGGCAAAGGTCACTACCGCGTTGGGGACGGGGTTGCCGAGAGAGTCGCGCACCGTCGCCTGCAAAGCGGTGGAGAACGGCGCGTTGATCATTGCGCTCTGGCCGCCCCCGGCCGTAGCGTTGATCGATGCGGCCAAACCTGACGCTCCGCTGACCGTTAGCGTTACGGAGATCGTCTGCGGGCTGTTCGTGGCACCCGAGGCAGTGATGGTGATCGCGCCGTCATAGGTCTGCGCACTCAGGCCCGCCGTGTTGATGCCGATGGTGAGCGTGCCCGGCCCCGTGCCGGAGGCCGAAGAAACCGTTAGCCATGTACTGTTCGAGCTTGCCGTCCAGGACAGCGTCCCGCCGCCGGAATTCGAGATGGCGACGGACTGGGACGCAGGGGCACTCCCGCCAAGCGTGAAGGCGAACTTCGCGCTGGTGGTCGAGAGAGCGATGGTCGGCGGCGTTGACGCGGGCGCGGTCATGATATTGACCGTGTGCTGGCCGTTGGCGTTCGACACCTCAAGCTTGACGAGGCCGTTGTACCCGGAAGGCAGGTAAGCCGAAATCTGCTGATCGGAGCTTGCCGAGACCGCCAGAGCCGCGGCATTGGCCGTGACCGTCAGCCCTGTACCCGAAAACCCGCCTCCATAGATGTATATTGTCGAACCCGATGCGACCGTGAGGCCGCCGAGGCCTGTAGAGCCCGCGGACTGCACGCCCGTGATGACAGGTCCGAATTTGAAAAGCAACGGGCGCGCCGAGCCGTTGACGAAGCTCGCCGTCCCCGTCGTCACCTGATTGTTGGTATGGGTCATCGAGAAGCTGTAAGAGCCGCCGGCCGCGAATTCCGTATAAAAGAGGCTGGCTATGGACGCGCTCGGTCCTTGGATCATCGTGCCGCCGTTGCCGTATTGCGCCGACGCGAGGTCCGTGAAGTAGACATCGTTCGAGCCTTTCAGAGCCAGCAGTCCGCCGCCGTACCGCGACAGGTATGGATCGCCGCTCGGCTGTCCACCGATGGACTGCCAGGCCGTGGTGTTCGCGAGGAAGGAGCGAACGATCTGGGCGCTGAGATGGGAGGAGCTGTCGATATAAGCAATGCCCTCGGGGAAGGAGCAGCTCATCCCGATACCAAACTCCGTGAACAAGTTCGGCGGTATGTGGCAATAGGGAACGATGCGCGTCCGCTGGTCCGGCTCGATGAAGCCGAGCGAACCGCTGGTCAAGGAGACAACGCCATCGGAGGCGTTGCTCGTATTCCCGTAGGTCCCCGCATTGCCGATGACCGCGAGCGCATCGACGCCCCTCAGATCGTCCTGGCCCTGGTTCCCCGTCGCGAGATCCCACAAGAACTGGCTGCCGAG
>CAYVPZ010000299.1:0-6262 GCA_964453955.1 uncultured Solibacteraceae bacterium
GCCGGCGCCAGCCCCAGCAGGTCCAGCAGGCGATCTTCTTCCTGCCCCGGTCTCTGCGTAACCACTTTACCAGGGGAGCCCGCCGGCGCCACTAGCGGTTCCCTGGGCCGGAAGCGGGAGCGAGCCGCCTCGTCGAGCACGAACCCCTGATTACGCTGAACCAGAGCCATCACCACCTCCTCCGGCGGCGCCGGGCACAGGCCAAACAGCCACTCGCGCCGTTTGCGACTCTGGCGATTGCGGCTCCGTACCACCAGGAAGCCGTCGCCCAGGTCCTTGCTTCGCTTTTCCTCCCAGTGCGGGCGGACCAGATCGCCAAGGCGGGCCACCAGGTACTGCGAATCGTCTTCGAAGGGATCGAACGGCAACTGCGAAATATGGATGGTTCCGTTGGCCAGGTCGCGGAGGGAATCGCGCCAGCCTGGCATGGCGCTTTTATCGAGGACGGGAAGGAGGGGAGCCTGCACATACCAGAGGAACGAGGGCGGGTGGAGAGAGGCCGTGAGATAGTATCGGCGGCCGGGGTCGGGCAGGTCCTTCCTGTCGACGACTACCTTGATGCCGGCCCAGAAGAGGGCATCGCGGCCCGGAAGCGCCGCGAACTCGATCTCGTTGAGCGTCGCCACAATGGGGATCTCTTTGCCGTATTCCCAGCGCCCACTGGTGTCTTCCAGCAGGGTGGCGGAGGAGGCGCCCTGCAGTTCCACCGCGCCGGCCGGCCCCGGCGCCCACCGGGAGAGCGCGGGTCGCCGAAGTTCATCGTCGAGAAGCGATCCCATGAGTTATTCCGCCGTTTCGAGGGTCGCGACCAGAAGGTCCCTCTCCGCCTTCTCCCGCAGCTTTTGGAATGTGATGGTGTCGCCTTCAGCGCGGCCCGCGCACGCGTACCAGACGGCGGCCTGTGCTGCGTCCTCGGGCTGCGTCCGCGGCACCCGGACGGTACCCGTGACGGGCCAGTGGGTGTGCTTCGACCCGGTGGATGCTTCGCTTTGCGGCACGCGCACCGCGGGGGTTGGAATCGCGGGACGATCCTTCAGTCCGAACTCCCCAAGGCAGGCAGCGGGACAGAGGCCGAAGTGCCAGATGGCCTTTTTGACCCCCTCCGGCTGAACGCCAATCACAAAGCCGTTGCCCAGGTTGCGCCCGCCCTCATAGTGCAGCCGCATGGGATCGTTCAGCCGCGCCGCGTACATGCCTTTGTCGCGAAGGAAGGGATCCCAGGGGAGGTCCTGCAGTTGACGGCCTTCGTCCAGTGAATCGCGGATCCGCTCCGCTCTCTGTTCGTTGGTGAGGTGGTGGTTTTCGGAGCGGAGGGGCGCGTAAACGCACCAGCCCCATTTGGCGGGTTCCAGCGCGGCCACAAGGAAGTGCTGTTCGTCCGCGCGTCCGCCCGCGCCGGCCACCCTTTCCTTCAGTTCCGACATCCTGAGCGTGACCTCGATGCCGGACCAGTAAAGGAGCCGGAAGTCCGCGAACGGCAGCTCATGCCAGGCGTTCGGGACGATGCCGATGTCGATTTCCTCGCCGTAGTTCCAGGCGCCGCCCGTTTCGCGGACCATCAGCGTTGCCGTGCCCTCGAACTGGCCATCCATCGCTCCAACGGGCGCCGACTCGAAGGGATCCCGGCGCGGACGGCGCAAGTCCGCGTCGGCGACGAAGCCCATGGCCGGATTGTAGCGCGAGGTCGCCTTTAGCGACAAACGGCGCGACGCGATGAGCTTTTTTCGGTGGTCCCGCCAGGGGGAATTAGCAAGAACGCCGGATGGGATCGAAACGAAGGGTGGACAGCCCGGCGGATTCGACGCCCAAGCCGGCGAGGTTCTACGATGATCGAAAAAGTGAATACGCAGCCTGGCAGCGAGGTTCTGCAGGCTTCCGCGTTGCACGATTTCCCGTGGCCGGAGGACGACCCGGGTCTGGTGGAGCAGGAAGTGGCGGTGTGGGGGCCGGAGTACTCGGCGCTTCTGGACAGCGCAGTGGGGAACTTCCGTTTCGACATGGACCGGTTTCTCAAACAGACCGGCGATCTGGCCGTGGCGGATCGGGTATGGCGCCTGCTTTCCGCCGGGGCCTTCAACTTCAATGGAGTGGAGGCGGCGCGCGCCGAGAAGTTCTGGCGGGATCGGGTCGCGCTGGCGATAGAGGGCGGTGAGCCGATCCAGATCGCCTACCCTCTGGTCTGCAAAATCGACAACCCGGCGAAGCGGATGACGCTGGTGAACTGCACGGCCGGCGAGCGCGGGATGGTGCGATTCTTCCGTACTCTGGCGCTGCTGGTGAAGGCGATCTATGAGCCGGGAGTGCGCATCCACGTGCTCTCCGACGCGACGCTGTATAATGGCGCGCTGTTTGTGCCTCCACCTTCGGCCTACGCGTACATCGGCGATTTCGCGGCGCTGATCGTGGAAGAAGGCGCGGGCGGGATGGTGCAGGTGCACGACTACTCGGCGGTGCTGGCGCCGTTTTACCGGGAGTTCGAAGAACGGTACAGCGTTCACTATCACGAGCTGGCCGCCGCGCCGATCGCGTCCGCGGCCATGGGGTCGCTGCCAACCAGCGTGCGCACCAATGTGAACACGCGGCGGCTGGGGCTCGGCTACGAAGAACTAAAGGCGTTGTTCGGTCCGAGGCAGGTCTTGTTCACGCCGCTGCGCGGTGAGCTCGACCAGCAGGCGCGCTTCGCCCTGATGGAGCAACTGGCGGTCAAGATGGCCTGTACCGATCTCGACGTACCGGGCCGCGTGTGGCCAAACCACGTGCGGGCCACTTGTCACAAGGGCCTCAAGGAAGGCCGGGCCGTGCTCGGGCTGCGGTGTTACCCGGAGTACTACGCCTTCAGCCGGTTGCTGCCCTATCACGGCATGCCGATGATTGAGCCTGACAGGAGGGGGGCGCCTCGCCTGTTCATCGTGCCGGAGATCTCGTTGCGGGGCGAACGAGATCTGGTACGGGTGTTGAACTGCGCCGGTGAGCCTGTTCTTTATTCCCGGAAATGTCCCGGTGGCGGTACACCGCAGCTGTAACGTCACCCCGCCAGCTGTCATAGAGAAAGGTGTACAGCTTCGGTCCATTTGTTGTAAACGCCAGGACGGGGGAGCTCCTCCACGAAAGTCGAAGGGTTGCCATTCAGGGGAAAGCATTCGAGTTACTGCTCGCCCTGCTCGAACATCCGGGACAACTGGTCACCCGCGAGGTGCTGTATTCGCGCTTGTGGACGAATGTTTCGGCCGATTATCAGCGTGGTCTGGACACCGCCGTCAAGAAGCTGCGGAAGGCGCTGAGGGATTCCACCGACAACCCGGTCTTCATTGAGACTTTACCGCGGCGCGGGTATCGCTTCATCGCTCCCGTATCCGGCCCGCTGCAAGACCCGGCGGGCAATCGCGAGCCGCCCATGGCGTCCTATGGGGCGCTCACGCCGCGCGGGGTGCCCGATTCCGAGGCCAACAGGCTGTATCTTCAGGGATACCATCTGTGGAACAAAACTCCGGCGGCATTACGGCAAGCACTCAGCCATTTACAGGGCACGGTCGATAGGGAGCCCGGAAACGCGAGTGATCAGGCGGCCATTGCGCAAACCCTGCTTATGTTTGCCAGTCAGGGCCTGCAGCGGCCCAGTGATGCCATCGCGGAGGCAAAGTCGGCGGCGATGAATGCGCTTCGGCTCGATAACACACAAGTGCTGGCCTGGACTGTCCTCGCCTATGCGCGCGGCGCGTTCGATTACGACCTCAAAGGTGCGTACGCCGATCTACTGGCCACTGCGCGGATGGAACCCCGCGGTGCATGGCAGTGGATTGCGCTCTCGCTCGTTTCCGCCGCATTGGGCAGGCATGACGAGTGCCTCGAGCAGTTGCGAAGAGCCCAGGAGGCGGATGTAATCTCTCCCACGGTTACGGCTCTTCAGGGCTTCGGCGCATATCTGGCACGGCGGTTTGAGGTGGCTGCTCGCCTGGGTGCCTACGCCGTGGAACGCGATCCGGAGTTCGGCCTCGGCCGTTTCTACTACGCGCAGGAATTGATGGCCGTGGAAGACTACACCGGAGCCCTGCGGCAACTGGAGACCGCCGATCAGATTCTGGAGGGCTCCCCGGAGGTGCGCGCGCTGCTGGGCGTCGCCTGCGCCTGCGCCGGCGACCGGGATCGGGCGCTGGCCATTGACGGGGAACTGGCTGCCGCGGCGAACGAGCGATATGTGGATGCATACCACCGAGCCCTCCTGAAAGATGCGCTGGGATACCGCGTCGAAGCCGTGCGCCAGTTGGAGCAGACCGTCGAAGATCATTCCCACTGGTTCTCGCTCGCCGCCGTCGACCCGAAGCTGGACGAGTTGCGCTCCCATGGCCGCGTCGCCTCGCTGCTACTCCGGCTGAGAAGGTGACGCCTCGCCGGCAGGAGGCGGCGCGTCGACAACCGGGGCGTTGGCGAGTTCCGCCCGCTCCCTCATAAACTCTTCCGCTTCCTCGGTCCTTCCTATCTCCATCAGGATTTGTTCCATTTGATCCAGGGTCCCGGACAGTTCCTTGCGGACGGACCCGGGGCGGCTCCGTTCCAGCTCCCGATAAAGTTCAGCCGCTTCCCGGCCGGGGGCCACCGCCTCGGCAAACCGGCCCAGCCTTGCCAGGGCCAGCGATTGCCTGCGCAGCACGTGAGCCAGATAGAACGTATAAGCCCGCGGCCGCAGGCGTTCCAGCTCCCGGTAGGTAGTTACCGCCGAGGAGACGGCCACCAGCTCCTCGTCATATCGGTGCAGCGCATCCAAAGCCATGGCGTGGTTGTTTTGAGCCTGGGCCAGAAGCGGATTAAACTCAGCCGATTCCGCCGCCAGCGTCGACAGAATGGATACTGCTTCGGCGATGGTGTCGAGCGCTTCTTCATGCCTGCCGGTCCTGTCGAGAACCGACGATAAAGCAATCAGGCACGTGGCGAGGTTCGGCCAGACGTTGGCGATCCACGCGTCCAGTCCCTTTTCGGCGAACTCGCGCCCGCTGGGCCGGTCGCCCGCCAGCAGCTCGCGAAAAAGCCCGGCCGCCTGGCGCCCGCACTGTACCGCCTCCTCGGACCTCTGCAGGGCGCTAAGGAGCGCCATGTAATTGTTGAGACAGATTGCCAGACTCAGTTTGGATTCAGCAGGCCGTTCGCGGGCCAGTTCCTCGAGAACCTGGCGGGCCATATCCATGGCGGCAAGCGCTTCTTCTGTCCGGTTCGTTTGGCTGAGCACATGAGACCAGTTCTCCATGGCGGAAGCCCGCTCGCGAGCGGCCCCCGGCAGGGAAGAGTGCGCCGGATCGCTGGCGAAGTCGAGGGCTTTCCTCGAGTGCGTCTGCGCTTCGGCGATCCTGCCCATCTGCAGCAGACGGCCCGTGTAGTTGTTCAGGAAGACCATGTGCTGAACGGCGTTCGCCTCCACCAGACCGCGGTTCTCCATTTCGACGACCATCTGGTGTGCAACCTCGAGCGCCGTCTCCCGCAGCGCCACCGTTTCGCGAGGGAGCTTATTGTAGAGGTCCGCGACAACTTCAACCCGGGCGCCTCCGCGCAGGGCCTCCGCGATGGCCTCATCGACCACACGGTAGCTGTGCTCGTCCATATCCTGCGGGATCCGCAATGCCGCCGCAATCGCTCCCGGCCAAAGCGGGCCCGACAGCGATGTGAGAAAGTCGGGCAGGGGGTTCTCGGACTCGGGTTCCTCGTGGACCCCACGGACCAGACACGTAACCGCGCTGGCGGCCTCCGCCGTGCGCTGCGGAATTTCTTCAGGAGTCATCGGGTCAGAACCGCATTGAGCGCGGCGAAGTTCTTTCGAAATACCTTCGCCACCACATATTCGCCAAGAATGTCCGGCTGGAGCGGATCGATCCACTGCGAGCCGCCGTACACGTCATGAAGCAGCCGCGCCAGTGCATCGATGGCGTACTCACCCGTTCCCCGAAGCAGAGGCAATGCCCGAATCGCGCTGCTGGCATTCTCGGCGGCGGCGGAGCCTCCGATCGCGGTGATCGCAGCTGTCGCCTGAAGCGCAGCCTCGCCGAGCATCGGGTCGATGTGGCGCGACTCCATCACTCCTTTCAGGAACCGTGTCTCGCGGCCCCAAAGCGCCTCCAGAAACGGGTGCGAACTGGTGGTCCGGACCTCGAACGGCACGCCCATCACGGTCAGCAGGGCGCACGTATGCAACAGCAGCGCGCGCTCAAAAATCGGCGCGCTCAGGTCGATGTCCCCGTAGTCCGGAACCGCCTGGCCCAGGGCCCCCGCAAACGCC
>CAYVPZ010000300.1:0-6241 GCA_964453955.1 uncultured Solibacteraceae bacterium
AGCGGACCATCGCCCAGACCCAGCAGGACGGCCAGCCATTCGAGCAGGCCGCGCGAGCGCGAAAGCACCAGCAGCACGGCGGCCGCGCCCAGCCAGCTCACCGAGTACTCCACGCGGATGTGCGACCGGCGAACCGACAGCAACACCAGAACGATGAGCCCAAGGCTCAGCAGCGTCATTACGTTTAACAGGCGATCCATGGCAACCTTAGGCGACGGCGGCGGGTCACGCCTTGCGCAGACGGAACCAGCGCCGCCCCTCAAACTTCAGGATATTCACGAACACGCCCAGCAGAACGTGCACGAGGTAGTAAAGCGATTTCCGCGCCGTGATGGTGCTGCGGCCGTGGCGCCGCGGGAGCATGTGGCAGGGCACCTCCACGAAACGAAACCGCCGGCGCTGCAGCACCACCAGAGCCTCGATCTCAGGGTACTCGAGCGGAAAGCTGCGGCTGAACACCGCCAGCGCCTCCCGGTTCACGCCCACGAAACCCGAGGTCGGATCGTGCACGGCTTTCCCCAGAATAGGGCGCAACAGCACGCGAAAGATGGTGATGCCGAGGGCGCGGGGGCCGCTGGTATGCCCGTTGCCGTTGTTCTCGCAAAAGCGCGATCCGATGACCATCTGACAGCCGGTGGTGCGCAGGGCATCCAGTATTCGGGGAACGTCGCGGGCGTCGTGCTGGCCGTCGCCGTCCACGCGAATCACGTACTCGAAGCCGAGTTCGAAGGCCAGCTTGTAGCCGGCCTGCACGCAGCCGCCCAGCCCGAGATGCGCGGGCAAAGTGAGCACGTCCGCCCCCGCGGCCAGGGCGACGCGACGGGTAGCGTCGGTGGAACAGTCGTCCGCCACCAGGATGGCGGCATCGGGCATAACCGCGCGCACCTGCCGGATCACCGAGCCCACGGACAATTCCTCGTTCAGGGCGGGAACCAGAATCAGGATGCCCCCGGCTTTCTGCGCCGCGGTCACAGGCGGGCCACCTGCCGCGGACCGATGGAGAAACGGCGCAGGAGCCGCGCGTACTGTTTCGGGGTGAGGCGCGCGCCCTTGCGGATGCGGTGGCGCTCCCGGAAGAGCGGGCGCAATTCACGCAGCATGGCCAGCCAGGCGCGAAAGACATAACCCGGCAGCTTCGCCGCGCTCCCGCCGGACCGCGCGAACTCCGCCGCGGCGCCGCGCCCCCGCCACAGCCACCAGGCGTGCCAGAAATATCGCGCCAGCGCGTAGAAGGGCGCCAGCAGCAGCAGGGCGAAGGGGAAGTTCTTCACCAGCACAAACAGGCGATTTCGTTCCGCGTAGAACGCTTTTGTGGGCGAGGCGCGGCCAGCCGTGGACGAATAGGCGTGGGTGACGACGGCGGAAGGGACATACAGGCACTCCCAGCCCTTCCAGCGCGCGCGCAGCCCCAGATCGGTGTCCTCGCAATACAGAAAGAAGGAGGGATCGAAGAGGCCGGCCTCGTCCAGCATCTCGCGGCGGTAGAGCGCGGCGCAGCCGCTGGGCAGCAGGACCTCCTGGCGGCGCGGATAGCGCTCCGGCGGTTCGCCATGCCCGCGCTGCCGGCTGCTGCCATCGCCGCACACCAGCATGCCCGCGCTGTCCAGCATGCCCGTCGCCCGCAGTCGGATCTGCGGCGCCACCATGCCCACATCGGGCCGGCCTTCCAGCGCGTGGAGCATGGCTTCCAGCCATCCGGGATCGGCCGCGGTGTCGTCGTTCAGCACCGCGACGAACGGCGTGGAACTGGCGCGAATCCCCTGGTTTACCGCCGCTCCAAAACCGACGTTGTCGGGGTTGTCGATGAAGGTATTATTCCGGCCGGCCAGGGTTTTTCGGGCGAGCTTTATCCCGCTGTTATCGACAACAATGACGTCGAAATCGCGGAACGTCTGAGCGTCCAGCGACGCGAGGCACGCCGCCAGCGGCTCACCGGCCGCCAGCGTGGGCACAATCACGGTGATCTCAGTGCTCGACAAGCTTCGATTCTATCTCGCCTGCGGCTTCCCTTCCCACTGGCCCATGTTCTCGTACCATTTCAAAACGCCGTCGCCGATGCACACGATGTCCGGCGCACCGTCGCCGTTGAGGTCGGTGATGGCACATCCGGCCGCGGGGATGTTGTCGTCCAGAACCGATTTTTCCCACGCCCGCCCGTCGAACGCGTACAGGCACACGTTGTGCGTCCCGCGCGCGCCCACGATGATCTCATCCACGCCGTCGCCGTTCAAATCCACCGTGCCGATGGTGTGCGCATCCTGCAGTTCCGCGTCGATGACCTCGCGCGTCCACCCGGTTTTGCCCTCGCGGTAGACCACCACCTGATTGCCGTGCCAGGGCTCGATGGCCGCCAGAAACCGCTCTTTGCCCATCTGGCCGGGCACCACGTCGCTCGATCCGCCCTTCGGCCACGGCGCCGGATCGCCCTTGCTGATGACCGTGCGCTGCCATTTGCCATCGGCGCCCAGCGCGCGCAGGGCGATTCCGGAAAAGCCCGCGGTGAGGATCTGGCTGCGGCCGTTGTGCAGCCAGTCGACGATGGTGAGCCCGTGCAGGATGCCCTCTTCTTCCTCGTCGATCAGGCGCCGCTTCCACTCGCCGGGCTTGTAGTAGACCAGCGGGACGCGATCGCAATAGTCGGGCGCGACGGCGTTCGGCCCCACCAGCGGGGCGACGATAAACACCTTCCTCCCGCTGCCGTCGATGTCGGCCCAGCGGACGCGGTGCGCGGTGGGAAGGTCGTCGACTTTATAGACGGTCCAGGGCGCGGCCGGGTCGTCGCCGACCTTCAGCATGGAGATGGTGCCGCGGCTTTTGTGCGGGTCCATGTCGAAGCCGTGCGCGAGAATCAGTTCGGGCTTGCCGTCGCCATCGTAATCCCACGGGCTGAGGTTGATCATGGAGGGGATCATGGAGGCGATGACGTGGCGCTGCCAGCCGGGATTCTCGAACCAGACCAGATCGGTCATTCCCTGGGCGACGGCGATGAGATCGAGCAGGCCGTCATGATTCAAGTCGACGGTGACCACCTGATAGCCGCCGGGCACGTCGCGCGTGATGAGGTGCTCGCGGAAGTGCGGAAGGGGGCGTTCGCGCGAGGCCGCCCGCAGGAGTACGGCCAGGGGGACCGCCGCCAGCAGGCCGATTGC
This sequence comes from uncultured Solibacteraceae bacterium, assembly GCA_964453955.1. Classification (GTDB taxonomy): domain Bacteria; phylum Acidobacteriota; class Terriglobia; order Bryobacterales; family Bryobacteraceae; genus CAWACP01. The sequence goes on from CAYVPZ010000300.1 coordinate 3,150, forward strand.
CGCTCGCCAGAGTATGTGCATGATCCTCAGGGATTCACTATACACTGCGGGGCGGCCTGATGAGGTCCACGAGGCGATAGACGGCCGTTGAGGGATCATCGCCGGTGGTGCCGCGCGTGGAGTGCCAGCGGTCCAACTCCACTGCCCGACGCCTCGCTTCGTCCACCAACGGGTACAGCAGGTCGCACGGGAGCCGCTTCACGTAGTCAGGCATGTACTGCCGGCATAGCCGTTGCACCTCGGACCCGGCAATCGAGGCACGTTGATCCTGAAAGTGCAGCAGAGCCCAAAGCTCGAAGCGCGGATTCGATATGGCAACGTCTATCTCGTTGTCCCTCGCTTGTTGCTCTGCTTCAGCAAGGCGCGGGTGGGTATCTACGTCAAAGATGCACCAGACGTGCTCATAACCCAGATTGGGATCTTTGCGCGCGCTACGTTTCGATTCCTTCTTGATTGAGGCCGCCTTTTCGACGAGGGTTTTCGGGTCGCCTCCGGGTTTGACGTCGGGTATGCAGGTCCGTTCGCGCCTGCACAGATCCTCGAAGTATTCCGGCTCCGTGACTGTGCCTTCGCACACGATCAGAATCCGGGGTTTGGGATCGCGGAAGGGCTTACGACGGCGCAGGGTGTGACGTCTCGGCACCGTCTTCTCCAAACGCATCCACGAACGAGCTGGCGTTGATAAAGGGAATGGCTCCGTACCGACCCTGAAGGTAGCCGTTCTCCAGGTTTTCGTGCCGGCGCGGTTTGAAATCGGTGAGCGGGTACAACGTCGAGTTGCCGTTACTTTGCTTTTCCGTGAACCAGATCTCATCCCGCCGCAGCTTGCCGAGCAGGTTCGTGTCGTGCGTATTGAATATCAACTGGGCACCGCGAGGGTTACGGGCTGCGTCGTTGAACAACTCGATGATCCGGATGGCGAGAAGCGGGTGAAGGCTCGCATCGAGCTCGTCCACGCAGACGACCCCGCCAGTTCTCAGCCCCGCGACAACCGGTCCGAGCAGCGCTAGGTAGGCCATCGTGCCGTCAGATTCGAGCTCCGGCTCGAACTCTACGGTTTCGGTCCCGAGACGGTGGGTCATTAGAATCTGCTCTTCCCTTTCTCGGACGGGCAATTCCATCTGCTTATACATGAGCCTGCGAACGACTTCAGCCACCTCCCTCTGAACTTCGGTGACCTCTCTCTCCTGAACACGGAGCTGTTCTATTCCAAGATCAGCGCTGTGTATCAGTTCTGCAACAACCCTCCGACAGTCATCATCCGTGCATAGCCCGGCAGTGCCCGCGGTCAGGGTCCGTTGACCCAAGACGACCGACACCAAAGCTGCGAACCAAGTGTACACGGACAGCAGGGCCAGGTGGTTGTTCTGAGCCGCAGCCGAAAGGAACAGGCTGTTCTGGCGTGTCAAGGCCTCAATCGCCCTGTTTTCGCCAGGCAGGTTATTGCTGAAAGACATCGGTTCGCCCCGGAGACGCTTGAACCACGTCTGCTTCTTCCCGTTCGGGTAAGCGAACAGCCACTCTTGTCCAACGGACTCCGAGTCCAGAACAAACCCATATTGGCTTCGAGTGCCATCGATGATGAAGTCCATTTCGAACCGAGATTCGAGAGCTTTCTCCGCGCCTAGTATGAAGGGGGTTCGGGGTATTGGGCCATGGGGTGACCAAATGCGGTGGGAAAACAGAACAGCCTCTCTCATGAATTCCAGTGCGCGGAGGACGTTCGTCTTTCCCGACGCGTTCGCGCCGTAAATCGCCGCGACCGGAAGCACGCGCTCCTTCAGCCCGGGAACCGCAAACGTGGCATTCGGCGCATCATCCAGGCCACTGGCGACAAGCGAAAGCTCCGCTTCGTCCCGAAACGAGCGGAAGTTCGAGAATCTGAATCGGAGGAGCATGGGACGGTCCTACGCCTAGTTTACTCGCATTCTGCGCACAAGATCGGCACAAGACTGATCTAAAATCACCCCTGAGGCAATTTTACGAGCTACTGCAGGAAGCCCGACGCCGTCTCCTTGCCGAAATCGTACACCGCGTATTCCACCGCCGGGAACGACAGAGTTTGGGCCAGCCGCACCGTTTCCAGCGCGGAGTTGCCTGCCAGCACCACCACCTCGTAGCGGCGGTTCAGCGGGTTGGTGGCCGCCAGCGCCAGCGCGTCGCGTTCGGAGGCGTGGCGCGCCCCGGCGATGCGAAACATCGCGCCGGAGTAATCCAGCTTGAGCCGCTTCGCCAGGTGCGCCAGCGCCGAGTTGGACTCTGGACGCCCCACGAAGATCACGTTGTGCGATGCGAGGTCGTCGTCGCTCAGCTCGAAGTCCTTGCGCACGGGCGGCTCGCTCTCGTACCAGTCGTCCAGGCGCCGCTGCAATTGTTCGGCGGCATAACGGTTGGCCCCGGCGTCCAGCACAGTTCCGTAGACGATGACGGTGTCGGCAATGACCGGCGCCCACGGGTGATACTCCGACAGCAGGTACGCCGCGCCGCCCAGGTCGCCGGGCAAGCCGGGCGACTGCAGCCACGACTCGATGAGCCCGCGTTCGCGCGGTCCGGCGGCCTCGATGAACTGCGCGGCGCCGACGGTCTTCGTGGTGTTGGCGGCGAAGAAGCGGGTCATCAGGTCCAGAAACTTGTCGTCGCCCATCTCGCGGCGCAGTGCGTCCAGCAACAGCGCGCCCCGGTCCCTGGCCATTCGGTAGCTCTGCCTCTCATCGGGCTCGGCAATAGACGCGTTGCGAAAGGCCGCGCGGCGCACGTCCATGGCACGGTCGGGGTCGTCGGATTGGAGATCCTGATAGTACGCAGCCGAGCCGGCCGTGAGCCAGGTGTCGGCGGGGACGGCGGGAAGAATCCAGCCCTTCCACAAACGGTCTTTCAAAGTGAGCGGCGCGGGCTTCAGCGCCACGGGCTGAGCGCTGTCGTCCGCGGGGGCACGGGCCGCGCTTAACGCCGCGGGAGGTTCGCCCGTAATCAGACGATAGCCGGACGAGTAAATGCCGTCGTTTTTTGGATACTCGTCCTTCTGGGACGGCGTGGGCACCCACTCGCGCTGGTTCGGCTTGCCGAAGACGGCCCACGCCATCAGGTGCGAG
>CAYVPZ010000301.1:0-6190 GCA_964453955.1 uncultured Solibacteraceae bacterium
CCGCTTGGCGCCACCGTGATCGACCTCGGCGACGCCACGCTGCTGCCGGGCTTTATCGACGCGCACACGCATCTCACGTTCGAGTTCAACCCCGACTACAACGCGGCGGAACTGATCGACCTGCAGCGGACGTGGCCGGAGCAGGCGATTCGCTCGACGCTGAACGCGCGCGCGACGCTGCTGGCAGGCTTCACCACTGTGCGGGACGTCGGATCGAGCCATTTCCTGGACGTGGGGCTGCGCAATGCCATCAACGCGGGGGTGGTCCCGGGGCCGCGTATGCTGGTTTCGGTGCATGCGCTGGGGTCCACCGGCGGGCATTGCGACGAGGGCGACGGCTTCCGCTACGGCCTCCTCAACCACGAAAGCGGCCCGGAAGACGGCGTGATCGACTCGCCCGACCAGGCCCGCTACGCCGTCCGCTTCAACATCAAGTACGGCGCCGACGTGATCAAGACGTGCGCCAGCGGCGGCGTGCTCTCGCCCACCGACGACGTCGACGTTCCGCAGTTGAGCCAGGCGGAGCTCGACGCGCTGGTGAACGAGGCGCACAGCCAGCGCCGCAAGGTGGCTACCCACTGCCACGGCGCGGAGGCGGCCAAGCGGGCCATTCGCGCGGGCGTCGATTCCATCGAGCACGGCACCTTCCTCGACGAGGAGGCGTTCCGCATGATGCACGACAAGGGAGTGTTTCTGGTGCCCACGCTGGCCACGCGCATCGGGCTGGCGCAATCGAAGTTCCCGCCGGCTGTGCAGGCCAAGGCGGACCGCGCCGTGAAGCAGCAGGACGCAATGGTGCGGCTGGCGCGGGCAACGGGCGTGAAAATCGCGCTGGGCACCGACGCCGCGGTCTATCCGCACGGCCAGAACGCCGCCGAGTTCGGCTTGATGGCGGCCGATGGCATGACCCCGGCCGAGTCGCTGATGGCGGGCACGACGTCGGCGGCGGAGCTGCTCGGGCTCGCGGCAAAGATCGGCGCGCTCAAGCCGGGCATGCTGGCCGATGTCGTGGCCACGCCCGGGAACCCGCTGGACGACATCGGCCTCACGCGGCAAGTGATCTTCGTGATGAAGGACGGCGTGGTGTACCGGAACGACCGGGCGAAGTAGCGGTTACTCGCCGGACCCGAAGACCGCGCGGCAGCGCGCCAGCGTCTGGGCATCGTCCACGCCGGAGAATCCGAAGCCGTTCCAGCGATAGGCGGCGGTGCGGACGCCGGTGGACCCGGGCTGCAGCACCAGGAAGGAATCGCGGCGATGCAGCGCGCAGAGCACGCCTCCGCCGCCGGGCAGCAGGGCGGCATCGAGGAGAGGCCACGCCAGAGCGCTTCCGCGCCATCGCGCCACAAGTCCTCGCTCGTGCGCTTCGTAGACGTAGGGCCGGACCCCGTCCTCGCCGTCGAGCGACGAGGGATGGCGCTCGAGGGTGAACAGGTAATCGGGGCCCGCTGGTCCGGCCAGCTTCCCGGCCTCCGCGGAAACCAGCGGCAGCGCCGGTGACCGCCACGGGCGGGTCCCCTCGTGCGCTCCTTCCAGCACGTACTCGCCGCCCACCATGCGTGCGCGCAGGGAGAATCCGTTGACGGTGACGGGAGGGGGCAGGGTCACCGCGCAGGGCGGCAGCATCTCCGGTTCGCCGAATTGCGGGAACGCGCTGCCCGCCGGCGTCGCGGTGGAGATGCCGCGGCACTGGAGGACGCCGGCGCGAACATGGCAATCGGCGATGAGGCCCCGCTTGGTGGCCGGGTATTTCTGGTCGAAAAGGTGATTGCCGAGGGAGAAGAAGACTGGCCGGCCGAGCACGCACTCGGGTGCCTGCACAACGTGCGGATGATGGCCGACGACGACGTCCGCGCCGTTGCGGACGAACCACTCGGCGGCGCGCCGCTGCTCCATGTCGGGCCACTCGAGAAGCTCGCTGCCCCAGTGAACAAAGACCACCACGACCTCGGCGAGATTGCGGGCCAGACGTAGCTTCTGGCGCAGTTGGGTGGAGGGGACCTCCGCACGGGCGCCATCGCGGCCGGGCACCATGGAGACGGCAATCACCGCCACGTCATACGCGCCGAACTGCGTGAAATGCGGCGAGTCCTCGTAGGAGAGCGCGTCGAGACCTTCGCGTCCGAGGGCGGCGCGCGTGGCTTGGTGACCGGCGGGGCCCAGATCGAAGGCATGGTTGTTGGCGATGCCCAGCGCGCGGAACCCCGCCTTTGCCAGCAGCGGCATGAGCGCGGGCGGAATGTCGAAGCAGGGGCTCGCGGACGCGGATGGCAGGCAGTCGCGCGAGTCGCCGACGGCGCCTTCGAGGTTTCCGGCCACCCAGGTGGCGCTGTGAAACAGTTCGGTGAAGCCGTCCCACGGGAAGCGGCCGGTCTGCTCGATTTCGCGCCGGACCTGGCGCGAGAGCAGGATGTCGCCGGTGAACAAGAGCCGCACGTCGTCCTCGCCTGCCCGGGCGGCGAGGACGAAGAGACAGCCCGCGATCAGAAGGGATCGCGCGCGGGGCATGACAGATTGTCCGGCGACACCAGGGGGGCGACCCATGCCGGATGCCGCGCGGAGGGGAGTTTCTTCAGCCAGTCCGCGTCGTCGAGCAGGGTGTCCGAAGTGAACTCGTAGAACGAATAGGCGGCGCCCTTCACGATCTCGTGGCGGCCGAACCACGGCACGATATGGTCCCACTCCATTGGCCGGCCGACGGCCGCGAACAGGTAGGGAGCGTGGCCCGCGGTGTCGGAGACGTCGGCGACCTTGGGCATCGGATCCGGAGTGGACAGCGCGAGGTCTTTGTTCGCGAGGCTCTTGTAGACCAGAAAATGATGCTCGGCGACGCGGCCGAAGTACAGGATCTCCTCGTAATCCTGCGCGGTCAGAGGCTCGCCGCGCGTCTCCTTCGCCGCCATGGACTGGAACAGGCGCGCCTTCGCGGAGGTCTCGCCGAGGCGGTGCAGCAGACCAAGGCGAAGGGATTCGCGAGCCTGCTGGTCCGAGCCCTCGTCTCGTGGAAGGGAACCGGCGAGGGCGGAGTCAACCAGCTTCTTCGCCGTTTCGAAGAGGTCCGCGATTTTTCCGAAGGTACGCGGATCGGGCTCCACGTAGCCGCGCGGCGGGCGCATGACGATGAACTCGAAGCCGCCTTCGCCGCACTCGGCGGAAACGCGCTCGTTCACCAGGACGGTGGCGTGGCGGAGCGTGGCCCAGGAGGCCAGGCCGGTCTGCAATCTTTTGGCGCGCCACAGCCGGTCGTCCAGCGCGCCGTTGGGAGAAGGGGTGGAATCGGCCCATTGCTCGCCCAGAGTCTCGATCCACTGCTGATACAGGTTGTGCGTGGCGGAATGAGAGCGCGCGGCAAGGCCGTCGAGGGCGCTGTTCAGGTTCGGATAGCGGGCGATGTCGCCGGCGAGCAACTCGCGCGCGAACCGGCTGCCGAGCGCCGCGGCAATGTCCAGCGCCGACGGCATCAGGCGCTTGTTTGCGGCGCTCTGGATTTGTTCGGGTGCGGGGAAAGCGTCATGGTAGATGGTGGAGTACAGAACCTCGTTGTCGAAGCCCCAGGAGAGCGGGAACAGTACGGGGGTGGTGCCCGGGTGCCGGACGTAATCGGGCAGCGGCAACGGCGCGTCCTGCCACACCAGCGCCGATCGCGATGGTGCGATCATCTGCTCGTACGCGCCAATCCAGCGCAGGGCCGCGCTGCGGACCTCGGGCGGGAGGTCACGCAGTTCGGCTGTGTTCATACTTTCGAGCGACGACAGACGAGTGAGGTAATGAAACGCGCGGAAGTATCGCTGCGCTTCCGGCGTCGCGGTGTAGTGCCCGCGCGGTTTCAGCTCGCCATAGTCGAACTGGCCGCGCGTCACGGATGAGAAGGCCGGGCCAGTGCCGTGCAGAATGCGCACGGCTTCTTCGTTGCTCGCGGACTGCGTATCGACGGCTGCCACTGCCGCGAAAGCGGCCGTCCACGGCGATTGCGGGCGCAGACGCGCGAGGCTGGCATCCGCAATCGTGACGAACTGCCAGAAGGCGGGAATCGCCACCTGCCGCTCGCGCACGATGAGGATGCCTTCGTACGCGGCTGCGAACAACTCCCAGAAGCTGTCGGTGGTCACCAGGTAGGGCCGCGTCGGCGTGGATTCGTCGAGGCCGCCGCATTGATACAGCTCGGAGTCGTACAGAGAATAGAGCTGATCCTGCTGGTTCAGGTCGCGGAAGAGGCCGCCGTTGTGGGCCAGCAACTGCGTGTCGCCAGCGGATTCGGCGAACATCCAGGCGTTCACGGTGTCGGCGAGAGGAACGCGGATGGGAATGTAGTTGAGGGTCAGAGCCGCGCCAGTATGGGTGATGCCCACAATGCCGCGGCCATCGGGTACCGACGACGGCGCGGAAACCAACTGGTAGCCCGCTGCTTCGTGCCGCGGTTCCCCGGCGTTGTGCAGGAACAGGTTCACCCCGTCCCTGCCGGGCAGCCATTGGAGAATACCCGCGCCGTTTGGCGTCACGCTCGCGGAGCCGCCGCAGAGATCGCGATTCAACAGCCGATCGCTTTTGCTCCAATGGTCGCGGCCATAGCGGGCCACCTGAAAACAGCCCTTGCCATCCTGCCAGACAAGGAGGTGGCCGGCGGGATGAAAGGCGACCGGAAGGGCCGCGGGAGCGGAGATCTCGCTGGGGTCGCCGTCCTCGCCGGGGAACTTCGTCATGCTCTCCTTCGGGCCGATTGCCTGGTACTCGCGCTGGCCGTCTTCGGTGATGGAGTGGATGGAGTAGCGGCCGTCGGGGGCCTTCACTCCAAAGAAGAGACGGTAGGCGGCGAGGTAGGGGCGGGGTCCGGTGACCAGGCGTCGAATCTCGCGCGGAGAGCTGTGGATCTCGCGCGAGGTCCACGCGCCGTTCTTGTTCTCGATTTTGAAAATGGCGTAGTCGTGCGCTCGGGTGCCCGCGACGAACAGCGAGTCGGCCTGCGGATGGTACGCAAGCGATCGCGCAGTGAAGCCTGCGGGCGCCAGCCAGGCCGTGGCGATGCGCGATTCGCCGATGTTCCAGAAGCCGATTTCCCCGGTCCCGGAAGGGTTCTGCAACAGCAGGGCCACGGTCGGACCCGCGGGCGAGACATCGAAATCGACCACCTTCACTCCCTCGGCAAGCGGGATCTGCGCCGGCTGTTCCGGCGAGGGCGCCACCCGCAATTCGGGGACGTCGAAAACAGAGCCGAGGAGAAGAGAGGGCAGCAGCAACGCCAGGAGACGCATCACGCCATCACATCACATCTCCCGGCGGTTCTCGAGCGACTTGCTCATGGTCACTTCGTCGGCGAAATCGAGGTCGCTTCCCACCGGAATGCCCATGGCGATGCGCGTCACTTTCACGCCCAGCGGCTTGAGCAGCCGCGAGAGATAGGTGGCAGTGGCCTCGCCCTCCACCGTGGGGTTGGTGGCGAGGATGATCTCGCGCACTTCCGCGCCCTGCAGGCGCTCGAGCAGACCGCGGATGCGCAGCTGTTCCGGGCCGATGCCGCGCAGCGGCGAAATGGACCCGTGCAGCACGTGATACAGGCCTTCGAACGTGCGCGTGGTCTCCACCGGCACGATGTTGTGCGGCTCCTCCACCACGCAGATGACGGTGTGATCGCGATTGGGATCGCGGCAGTAATTGCAGGTCTCGCTGTCGGCGATGTTATTACAGACGGCGCAGATTTCCAGCTTGTCCTTCACGTCGAGGACGGCCTGGGAGAGCCGCTCGGCGTCTTCGCGCGGGGTGCGCAGCACGTGGAACGCGAGGCGCTGCGCCGATTTCTGCCCGATGCCGGGCAGGCGCTTGAACTCCTGAATGAGACGGGCCAGCGGTTCGGCGAAGTCGGACATACAGGAGGCTAGAGCAGCCCCGGCGGCAGGCCCATGCCTCCGAGCATGCCGCCGACCTTCGACTGCGTCTCATCGTCCACTTTTTTGGCGGCCTCGTTGAAGGCGGCCATCACCATATCCTGCAGCATCTCCACGTCGCCAGCCACTTCCGGGTCGATCTTCACGCCGGTCACGTGCTTCTGGCCGTCCATGTGCACGGTCACCATGCCACCGCCGGCGGAGGCTTCCACGCGAATCTGCGCGATCTCCTCCTGCATGCGCTGCTGCATCTTCTGCGCCTGCTGCATCATGGCCTGCATGTTTCCGGGCATCTTCATCGCGAACCTCCT
>CAYVPZ010000302.1:0-6188 GCA_964453955.1 uncultured Solibacteraceae bacterium
TTCGGGATCGGCGGAGACGAAGCGCGCGGTCCGGCGGAGTGGTTTGACGGCGTCTATCGGTTCTGCCGCGAAAATGGCCTGCACCGGACCTGTCACGCGGGCGAGACCGTGGGGCCGGAGTCGGTGCGCGCGGCCCTGGCGATTGGCGCGGAGAGAATCGGGCACGGGATTTCGGCCGCCGCCGACCCGGCGCTGCTGGCCGAGTTGCGCGAGCGCGATATTCCGCTGGAAATCTGCCCCACCAGCAACGTGTGCACGGGCGTGGTGCCGTCGCTGGATGTCCACCCGCTGCGGCGATTGTTCGACGCCGGGGTGCCGATTGTGCTCGATTCCGACGACCCCGCGCTGTTCGGCACCACGATCGGCGGGGAGTATGGAATCGCGGCGGCAAAGTTCGGATTTACCGAAGAGGAATTGGCGCGCCTGGCCACTAACAGTTTTCGATATGCCTTCCGCCACCGCGAGCGAGATGCTGGTTCCGGAGGAGCTGATTGAGCGGCGGATCCACTTCATCCGGGGCCGCAAGATAATGGTGGATGCGGACCTGGCCGGGTTGTATCAGGTTGCAACAAAAGCTCTTAACCAGGCGGTGCGGCGCAATCCCGAGCGTTTTCCGGAAGACTTCATGTTCCAGCTCACCGCGGATGAGGCGGAGGCTTTGAGGTCACAGAATGTGACCTCAAACACGGCCCGCGGTGGCCGCCGCTATCTTCCCTACGTCTTCACCGAGCACGGCGTGGGCATGCTTTCCTCCGTGCTCAACAGCCCGCGCGCGGTCCAGATGAACATCCTGATCATCCGCACGTTCATCCGGATGCGGGAGATGCTGGCTAGCCACGACGACCTGGCGGTGCGCATGGACCAGATCGAAACCACCCAGTGGGTTCACGCCTCCGTGATCAACACCCTGGCGGAGGAAATCGAAGACATGAAGCGCCTGCCCGAGCCCGCACCCCGCCGCATCGGCTTCCGGACCGCGTAGCGAGATTCGGCGCGGACAGCCCGGCGGTATACAAACCCACCCCTCTCGTCGTATAACTTGAATTCATGAGGAGACTTCTGGCATTCGTGATTGCCGCGATCTGGCTGACCGGCTGCTCGTCCGCTCCACCGGAAACGAACAAGCAGGGCGCACCAACATCGGCGGCGGCTTCGCAGGCTGACCCGAACTCGAGCCCGGTGGCGAAATACCTGGAGCTGGCGGGCTTTCGCCTGGACGAGAAGGGTCCGGGGACCCTGCAGATTCGCTTTGTGGTGATCAACCACTCGGACGCGGATCTGGGCGATATCACACTACAGGTGAACGTGCGCGCCACCACCGCCCGGGCCGGGGACCCGCCGCTGTTCTCGTTCAAGGCCCCCGTGCAGGGCGTCGGACCCGGCGACGTGAAGGACGTCACGGTCACCACGCCCACGAAAATGCGGGTATACGAACTGCCGGACTGGCAATTCCTCCAGGCCGATTTTAAGGTCGTCTCGCCGCAGTGAAGGCCGCCGGCGGCGCATGCTACTCTCAAGAGAGCACTTCTCCGCTCGGACCCACACACGTGAAAGTCGGTTTTGTAAGCCTCGGCTGTCCCAAGAATCTTGTCGACAGTGAAGTCATGATGGGCCAGCTCGTGGAGCGCGGGCACCAGCTCACGCCGCACCCCGAGGACGCCGACGTGATCGTGGTCAACACCTGCAGCTTTATCGATCCGGCCAAGCAGGAATCGGTGGATACGATTCTGGAGATGGCCGCGTACAAGAAAACAGGACGCGCGAAGAAGCTGATCGTCGCCGGGTGCCTGGTGGAGCGATACCGCGGGGACATTGGCAAGGACATGCCCGAGGTGGATGCGATCATCGGCACCAACGAACTCGATCGCGTGGTGGGGCTTTGCGAAGGGGACGAGGCCGCGCCGGCGGCGACCGAGCCGTACCTCTATCACCACCTCACGCCGCGCGTTCTGGCGACGCCTGGGCACTACGCCTACATCAAAATCGCCGAAGGCTGCGATCACCCCTGCTCGTTCTGCGTCATCCCGCAATACCGGGGCGCGTTCCGCAGCCGCCGCTTCGAATCGGTGGTGGCGGAGGCCACGCGCCTGTTCGCGCAGGGCGTCCGCGAAATCAACCTCATCGGCCAGGACACCACCTGCTACGGCGAGGACTTCGGGCTGAAGGACGGGCTGGCGCATTTGCTGGCGCGGCTGGCGCGGATTGAAACGCCGCAGCCGAAATGGGTCCGCTTCCTCTACTGCTACCCGAACAAGGTGACTGGGAGGCTGCTGGATACCATCGCCGAACACGACGCCCTGGTGAAGTACATCGACATGCCGCTGCAGCATGCCAGCGCCGGGGTGCTCAACCGCATGAAGCGCGGGGCGAACGGCGACATTTTCCTTCGGTTGCTCGAGCGCATCCGGTCCACCATTCCCGGGGTGGCCATTCGCACCAGCATGATTGTGGGCTTTCCGGGCGAGAGCGACGCGGATTTCGAAACGTTGTGCGATTTCGTGAAGGCGGCCAGGTTCGACCGGCTCGGTGTGTTCTCGTACTCGGATGAGGACATCAGCGGGAGCTACTCGCTGGACGGCAAGGTGGATGGCCGCACCATCTACGACCGAAAGCGCCGGTTGATGGCGCTGCAGCGGCGGATCTCGCGGGAGCGCAACCGGACGCTGGTTGGCAGCGAGTGGGCTGTGCTGGTGGAAGGGCCGTCCCGCGAGACGGAGTTGCTCTGGGAGGCGCGATTGCCCACGCAGGCGCCGGAGATTGACGGCGTTTGTCTGATCAACGATTTCGGGGATACTCCGCCGCGGCCGGGCCAGATGCGGCGCATGAGGATTACCGAGGCGCACGACTACGATCTGGTCGGCGGACTTACCGACGAGGGCGTTGCCGATTCCGCGGCGGTCGCGATGCCGGTGAGTCCGTTTCGAATCCTCGCGTCGGCCAGACCGCAAACCGCGCCCATGGCCCGTTGAGTTTCGCGTATGCAATGTCCGATCTGCAGAAAGGAAGTCGCCATTTCCAGCCCATTTGTGCCGTTTTGCAGCGAGCGATGCAAGCTCATCGACCTGGGCAACTGGGCTTCGGGCAAGTATGTGATCCCCGGTGCGCCCGTGTCACCGGAAGACCCGGACGATCGCGAGCAGCCGTGAAACGGCTCGCCTTCACCGTCGCCACCTGGTTCGGCTGCGGGTACTGGCCGTGGGGGCCGGGAACGGCCGGCTCGGTGGCTGCTCTCGCCGTCGCGTGGATCGCCGTGCATTTCGGCGGTTTTGGGCCGCGCTGGTTCCTGCTCTGGGCGGGCGCCATCACTCCGCTGGGCGTTTGGGCGGCCACGGTCGTCGAGAAGGAAACAGGCAGAGTGGATCCCTCCATCGTGGTGGTGGACGAGGTGGCCGGCCAGTGGCTCACGCTGGCGGGAGCAGTGGCGCTGAACTGGAAAAGCTGGCTTCTCGCGCTCATTCTGTTCCGGGTTTTCGATATCTGGAAGCCCTGGCCGGTGCGCCGCCTGGAACGGCTGCCCGCGGGCGCCGGCATCATGGCCGACGACCTCATGGCCGGAGTTTTTGGCGCGCTTGTGTTATTCGCGGCAGGGTGGTCCAATCTTTATTGAATATGGCAGCAAGGAAAGATATAAACGGGCGTCCGCAGATTGCGCGAGTAACGCCGCGGGCGGCCATCGCCGGAGGCGAATTCCAGATTCGGGGCAAGGGTATGGCCGGTGGATCGGAACGCCCGCGCGTCACCATTGGCGATGCCCCGGCGCAGGTGGTGATCGGCTCGGATTCCTACGTGGTGGTTCGGGTCCCGGAAGGGGCGGCGGGCGATCTGGTGGTGCAATCCGGCAAATATGCGAGCGACGCCTGGACCTGCGACATCGGCATCCAGATCGCCGACAGCCTCCATCCCGTGGCCAACCCGGCGGTGGACCGGTTCGGCAACATCTATGCGACGTTCAGCGGCCAGCGCGGGCAGAAGACGCCGGTGGCGGTCTACAAGGTGGACCTGAATTACTCGGTGCAGCCTTTTGTCACCGATCTGATGAACGCCACGGGCCTCGCTTTCGACCGCGCCGGCGTCCTCTATGTCTCCAGCCGCTACGAAGGAATCGTGTACCAGGTGGAGCCGACCGGCGCCATGTCCGTGTACGTGGAAGGGATGGGCGTCGCCACGGGCATGGCCTTCGACGAAGAAGAGAACCTCTACGTGGGCGACCGCAGCGGCACCATTTTCAAGATCAGCCGGGAGCGCCAGATTTACGTGTTTGCCACGCTCGAAGCCTCGCTGGCCGCCTACCATCTGGCGTTCGGGCCGGACGGGTATCTGTACGTGACCGGCCCCACCACGTCGAGCTTCGATTCGGTGTACCGGGTCTCCCACGACGGCGACGTGGAGGTGTTCCATCGCGGTCTGGGACGTCCCCAGGGGCTGGCCTTCGACGTGGAAGGAAACCTGTACGTCGCCGCGTCGTATGGCGGCCGGCGGGGCGTGGTGCGTTTCACCCCCGACCGCAATGCCGAGCTTTTTCTCTCCGGCCCGGGCATTGTGGGCCTGGCTTTCACTCCCTCGCGGTCCATCGCCGTCACCACCACCAACGCGCTGTATCGCCTGGATGCCGGCGTGCAGGGCCGGCCGCTGTTCTAATCCGCCACCGGATGACGGAAGCGGAGATCATTGCAGTAGGTTCGGAGCTGCTCACGGCGGACAAGGTCGACACCAACTCCCTGTTCCTGACGTCGGCGCTGAACGAAATCGGCATCGAGGTGGTTCGCAAGACGGTGGTAGGGGACGATCGCGCGCGCCTGGCCGACTCGGTGCGGGCCGCGATGGGCCGTTCCGCGATCCTCATTCTGACCGGCGGTCTCGGTCCCACCGAGGACGACGTAACCCGAGACGCGGCGGCCGCCGCGCTGGGCCGCGAGCTGCTGTTCAGCGAGGAAGTCTGCGAGGTCATTCGCGCGCGCTTCCGCAGCTTCGGCCGCAGGATGGCGGAAGTGAACAAGCGCCAGGCGTTCGTGATCGCGGGAGCGGAGGTGCTGGCGAATCCGCGCGGAACCGCGCCGGGTTTGTGGGTGGACACGGGGACGGCCGTGGTGGCGCTGCTGCCCGGCCCGCCGCGCGAACTGATGCCGTTGTTTATCACGGAATGCGTTCCCCGGCTGCGGGCGAAGTTTCCGTCGCGGGTGATCCGCACGCGCTTCTTTCGCGCCACCGGCATCGGGGAAGGCGATCTGGACCAGACCATCGCTCCCGTGTACACGCGCTACCAGAACCCGGTGACCACCATTCTGGCCAGCAGCGGCGATATTCAGATCCATCTGCGCGCGCAGGCGGACACCGCGGAGGAGGCGGAGCGGCTGCTGGAGGAGGTGGCCGTCCAGATTCTTCCGCTGCTGGGCGACAAGGTGTACTCGCTGAACGGCGATCCGCTGGAAGTGGCGATTGGCCATGCCTTGCGCGAACGGAACTGGACGCTGAGCGTGGCCGAGAGCTGCACGGGCGGGCTGCTGGGCGGGCGCATTACCACGGTCCCCGGCAGCTCGGATTATTTCCGCGGCGGTTTCCTCACCTACACGGATGTCATGAAGACGGCGCTGCTGGGCGTGCCCGCGGAGCTGATTGCGGAGCGCACCGCGGTGAGCGAAGAGGTGGCGCGCGCCATGGCCGAGGGAGCGCGGCGTTGCACGGGCGCCGATTATGCGCTTTCGGTGACCGGGTACGCGGGGCCCGGCGGGGGCACGCCGGAGAATCCGGTGGGCACGGTTTTCGTGGGTCTGGCCACACCCGAGGGCACCGAGGCGCGGCGCTTGCGGCTGCCCGGCGACCGCGAGCGCATCCGCGGATTCGCCGTGCAGAACGCGCTGGACATGCTGCGGCGCGCGCTGGGGATCTGACCATGGCCCCGTGTTATCATGGATGACGCAGGTGATAACGCTATGATCCGAACGCAGGTCAGCCTCGACGAAGAGGAGTATGAGCTGGCCCGGAAGGAAGCCCGGGCGCTGGGCGTCTCCATAGCGGAATTCGTCCGGCGCGCTGTTCGCGACAAGCTTCCCGTGCCCGGGG
Organism: uncultured Solibacteraceae bacterium; assembly: GCA_964453955.1. GTDB lineage: Bacteria > Acidobacteriota > Terriglobia > Bryobacterales > Bryobacteraceae > CAWACP01. The sequence goes on from CAYVPZ010000302.1 coordinate 6,061, forward strand.
ATGCGCCATGGATGAGGTATGCGGGCTTTGTCGAATCCGGCGATGCGCACTCCAGCCAGTCCATTGACGACGTAGTCTATGGCACGAAGGATTGAGCGTCTCGAAGCCTACCTCGACACCTCGGCGTT
>CAYVPZ010000303.1:0-6173 GCA_964453955.1 uncultured Solibacteraceae bacterium
ACCGGCACGCTCGACGACTTCGCCCAAGAATGGGCCCGCAAACCCCGAAACAGGGCAGGGAACAGGCTGACTGGGTGCGCGTTTGGCTTAACTCAACTACTGTTCACTCAAAACGCGAGGGGGCGAATAGTCAGGGTGCCTGACTGCCCGAACTCCGCGGGAGTGGCGTTCGCTGTGGACGGATCCCCGAAGCGGGACTTCCGGATCCTCTGGCCCAGTTTTACGGGTCGGGCGTTCTACGGCAGGTTGACGTGAGGCGGACTTGCTAGGATTAAGCCTGCAACGGCCAACGTGAATACGTTCCCCCGCCCCGCAAGACGCTGGCGCTGCGAAACCTGATTACCCGAAGTGATCCCAAAGGAACAGAATAACGAGAGCGTGCATAGCTTTTGTCAGGTGATCGTAGCCATCGCGAATCATGCGGATCGCATCCCCTATTTCTTCCTGACGAGGTTTGATACCAGGAAGGTGTTTTGTAAAAGCGGTCGCTGCAATCTCGCCGGCATAATGTAATTTGGGTCCACCACCCCGTCGCGACTTATCGAAGATCACTTCGAGCTTCCCTATGGCATTGGGATCGACGTTGGCTGTGGCTTGATGTGCCGCCTCATCGCTGAAGTGACCACCGACAGCGTTTCTAAGCTTCTTCAACTCATTGTGATGATTGTGGAAGAACGTGAGAGCATCCGATACCATGCCAAACAGCTCCCGCTGAGACTTCCGTGTTAGAGAGAGGTGGTCGTGAAAGCAGGAGGCCCGTTCGGACTTGAATTCTTCAGTCCTCGACATCGTTATCAATGCCCCCTTGAACTCAAGAAGAGTGGCTATTGAGCGCCGCAGAAAATAGTGGACTCGATAGCGTTTGCCGAGATGGTCGAGCCGCTTAACCTCTTCGTCGTTCGCGGTCAGGGCGAATGTCTCGATTCGTAGATCCTCATAGAGCACTGACATTTGAGCAAGACAGTCCATGAGGCGCGATTTGCCTTGTCCAAATACTTTCCGCAATGAGGCAAATCGCGTGCGGGAGGATGGGTATGGCATTGTGACTTCATCTTGACAGAGGAGGGGGCAGGCACGGGCGATACGGAGAAGACAGAGAAAAGGAGGTCAGAGACCAATCGCTTCCTTCTAGCGGTCCCGCCGGCGAAACGCCGGCCACTTATCGATAAAAGCCATATGATCGCGTAGCCGCCACCTCGCCGAGGTGCGGCTGCCACTGGCGGCGTGCCCGCTCTGAGCCTCAATCGCCCGATCTTCCGAAACCGCAAGCGATCGGTAGCGCCTGCCGCACTTCCGCCCATCGCGCCTCCAACAGATCGCACAGGACCGGCCCGATTCGGCTCCGTTGCGCCAGCGACAGGTGATCGAAGTTCAACGCGAATGCGGCTGGCATCCCGTCATCAGCGGTCAGGACGACTTCGGTGGTCCATCCCCGGATTGTTCGCGTCGCCGGCGTACACGTTCCCGAGGTGTCAGGGACGCGACCAGCGGAAGAATATCGTCGGCCGTTAAAGTCCTGGCCATCGATTGCAGTGTAGCAGGATCGTGCCGCCGGTCGGGACCATTCCTTAAGAAGTGAACCGAACTGCGTTTTAACTCACGTCAGTAGCCTGTGCCGCGTTTTGCTTTCAATGACTTAGCAACTCTCCATAAGCCTGATTTGACAATCCAACACTAAACTTTGATAATGGTCTCAGGCTAATAGGAAGCCGACACATTCCGGGAGGAACCGAATCAACATGAGCAAGATCATTGGCATCGACCTGGGCACCACGAACTCCGTCGTGGCGGTCATGGAAGGCGGACAACCCGTCGTCATCCCCAACCAGGAAGGGGGGCGCACCACGCCGTCTGTCGTCGCCTTCACCAAGAGCGGAGAGAGGCTGGTGGGCCAGGTGGCCAAGCGGCAGTCCGTGACCAACCCGGAAAACACCATTTACTCCATCAAACGGTTCATGGGGCGCCGCTACAGCGAGGTTGCCGAAGAGGCCAGGCTGGTGCCGTACAAGGTGGTCTCCGGCGACTCCGGCGATGCCCGCATCGAGGTCAGCGGCAAGAAGTACTCGCCGCCGGAGATTTCCGCCATGATTCTCGGCAAGCTGAAGGAAGCGGCCGAGGCCTATCTGGGCGAGAAGGTCACCAAGGCGGTGATCACCGTTCCGGCCTACTTCAACGACGCCCAGCGCCAGGCCACCAAGGACGCCGGGCAGATCGCCGGCCTCGAAGTGATGCGCATCATCAACGAGCCGACCGCGGCCGCGCTGGCTTACGGTCTGGACAAGAAGAAGGACGAGACCATCGCCGTGTACGACTTCGGCGGCGGCACCTTCGACATCTCCATTCTTGAGGTAGGCGACGGCGTGGTGGAGGTGAAGTCCACCAACGGCGACACCCACCTGGGCGGCGACAACATCGACCAGCGCATCATCGACTGGCTGATCCAGGAGTTCAAAAAGGACACCGGCGTCGACGTTTCCAAAGACCAGATGGCCCTGCAGCGCCTGAAGGAAGCGGCCGAGAAGGCCAAGATCGAGCTCTCCGCCGTGCTGGAGACCGAGATCAACCTGCCGTTCCTGACCGCCGACGCCAGCGGCCCCCGGCACATGAACGTGAAGCTGACGCGGGCGCGGTTTCAGGAAATGGTGGCGGACATTCTCGATCGCAGCATCGAGCCGTGCAAGCGCGCCATTTCGGACGCCAGCGTGACCCCGCAGCAGATTGACGAGGTGGTGCTGGTGGGCGGCTCCACGCGCATCCCCAAGGTGCAGGAGATTGTCCGCACGCTGTTCGGCAAGGAGCCCAACAAGACCGTCAACCCGGACGAAGTAGTGGCCGTGGGCGCGGCCGTGCAGGGCGGCGTGCTGGGCGGCGAGGTGAAGGACGTTCTGCTGCTGGACGTGACCCCGCTTTCGCTGGGCATCGAGACGCTGGGCGGCGTGTTCACCAAGCTGATTGACCGCAACACCACCATCCCGACGCGCAAGAGCGAGACGTTCTCGACGGCGGCGGACAGCCAGACCTCGGTGGAGATCAAGGTCTATCAGGGCGAGCGCGGCATGGCCCGGGACAACCGCCTGCTGGGCGTCTTCCAGTTGGTGGGCATTCCGCCGGCCCCGCGCGGCATCCCGCAGATCGAGGTGACCTTCGACATCGACGCCAACGGCATTCTGAACGTGACGGCGAAGGACAAGGCCACCAGCAACGAGCAGAAAATCACCATCAGCTCTTCCTCCGGCCTGAGCAAGGAAGAGGTGGAGAAGATGGCCCGGGACGCCGACGCTCACTCCGGCGAGGACCGCAAGAAGCGCGAGGAAATCGAGGCGCGCAACCGCGGCGACGCCATGGTCTACAACATCGAGAAGATGCTGAAGGAGCATCGCGCGAAGATCGGCGACGCCGACGCGAAGGACGTGGAAGCGGCCCTCGAGGAAGCGAAAAAGGCCATCCAGGAAGGCGGGCTGGAGCAGATCAACGCGTCGGTCTCCAAGCTGGAGACGGCCAGCCACAAACTGGCCGAAGCCATGTACAAAGCTTCCAGCCAGACTCCGCCTCCGGGCGGCCCGCAGGGCGACGGCGGCCCCAAAGCGGAGGAACCGAAGAAGCCCGCCGACGACGTGGTGGATGCCGAGTTCGTCGACGTCGACGACAAAGGCCAGAAGAACTAAGAAGAACTAACTTGTGGGGCGGGCTACGCGCCCGCCCGATAACATGGCGTCGAAAAAAGACTACTACGAAACCCTCGGGGTGGCGCGCGAGGCAAAGGACGACGAGATTCGCAAGGCCTACCGGCGTCTGGCGCGGAAATACCATCCTGACCTCAACCCCGGCGACAAGGCCGCCGAAGACCGCTTCAAGACCGTTCAGGAAGCCTACGACATCCTGAGCGACGCGAAGAAACGCCAGGTCTACGACCAGTACGGCTTCTATGCGGACAACATCCCTCCGGGCGGTCCTGGCGCGGGCCCCGGCCCCGACGAGCGTTCCTACGGCCCGGACATGGGCTTCGGCGGCTTCGATTTTTCCGAATACCTAAACCGGGAACCGCGCGGCGGCCAGGCTGCCGGCGGCGCCGCGGGCGGAGGCTCCTTCCGCGACATTTTCAGCCAGTTTTTCGGCGGGCGCAATCGGGCCGAGACCCCCACCAGCCCGGAGCGCGGCGCGGATCTGGAATACTCGCTGACCATCGGATTCTGGGACTCCATCCGCGGCACGCAGACCAAACTCTCCATCGGGCGCCAGGAGATCTGCGACGTCTGCGGCGGCTCGGGCAACGCGGGCGGCGGAACCACCGCGTGTCCGGAATGCAACGGAACCGGCAACGTCACCCAGATGGCCGGGGCCATGAAATTCCAACTGACCTGTCCGCGCTGCGAAGGCCGCGGCCGGCTGCGCAACGTGTGCCCGAAATGCCACGGCGACGGGCGCATCGCCCACACCGATCCGGTGGAGGTGCGCATCCCGGTGGGCGTGCAGACCGGACAGCGGCTGCGGGTGCCCGGCAAGGGCAACGCGGGGTTGATGGGCGGCCCGCCGGGCGACCTGTACATCACCGTGCGCGTGGAAGAGCACCCGTTCTTCAAGCGCAACGGCGACAATATCGAGATTCAGGTGCCCATCAGCGTGGCCGAAGCCGGGCTGGGCGCGCGCATCGAGGTGCCCACCATCGACGGCCGCGCCCTGCTGAAGGTGCCGCAGGGCACCGAAAACGGGCAGAAGTTCCGCCTGCGCGAGCGGGGCATCCAGAACCCGCGCCGGAACGAGCGCGGCGACGAGATTGTGCAGGTAACCATCAAGGCGCCGGACGTGCACAACGAACGCACCCGCGAGCTGCTGCGCGAGCTGGGCCAGTTGCAGCACGAGGACCCGCGCAAAGAGATCTGGAGTATGGTGTAAGACGATGGCGAGAGGCAGATCCAAAGCGGCGTACATGATTTCCGCGGTGGCGGAGCAGTACCAGATTCATCCGCAGACGCTGCGGCTGTACGAGCGCGAGGGGCTGCTGAAGCCGTCGCGCAGCGAGGGCAACACGCGGCTGTACACCGATGACGATCTGGAGCGCCTGGAAGTAATCCTGAAGCTGACCCGCGATATGGGCGTGAACCTGGCGGGCGTGGAGATCATCCTGAACATGCGCGAGAAGATGGCCGCCATGCAGCAACAGATTCAGGAATTCGTGGCCACGCTGAACGAGGAACTGCGCTCGCGCGGCCGCGTGGAGCCGGAGCCCATGAACTCGCTGGTTCCGGTGGTTACCATGCCGCCTGCCGCGCGCGCCGAGAGCGGCGGACGGCGGAAGCGGTAGCCTACCCGCTCGGCGGCCGATTGCAAATCGGCCGTAGGTTACAAACCTGCCCCACCTCGGAGCGACTTCGGAGATGCGTGGGGCAGGATTACATCCTGCGGCGGGTTTGAAACCCGCCAGACTAGCTGAAGTAGTCAAACGCCGCACGGGCAATGCGTGCGATTACCTGGTCCTGCGCGGCATCTGGCCGCGAGCTGGCTTTGATGTACACCGATACGGCAAGCTGACCGCCGCTCGGCAGGAAGATGACGCCGCTGTCGTTGGTCGAGACGCTGGTCGAACCGGTCTTATGTGCCACCACCGTTCCCGGTGGCAGTAATCCCTTGAGACGCGTCGGAAAAGTTGTGGTGGCTTTCAGAATCTCGATCATCCGTTTGGTCGAAGCCCGAGAGAGGATCTCACCGCGAAATAGCCGCGCGAGCAACTGAACCGTGCCATTCGGAGTGCCCTTGTCACGTGGATCGGTGAGAAAAAACCGCGGGTCACGATGGCGGTCGATCCCGCACTGTCGCTCGCTTCGGTCGACCCGAACACCGTCGATCTTCCAATCACGGAATCGAGCCGCCATCGCGGGCGCCCCGCCGCCGACCCGGAACAGCGTTTCCACGGCGGTATTGTCGCTGTGCGCGACCATCAGCTCGATCATTTCATTCAGCGGGAACCGCCGCTGCGTCGGCCAGCGCGTGGCGAAGTCACTGACCTGGGGCACGACGTCCTGCTCGAAGACCTCGATCTCCCGATTCAGGGCGAGCTTTCCTTCGTCCACCAGCGCGAGCATGTTCATGGCGATTGGAAGCTTGCACACGCTGGCCAATGAGAACGGTTCGTCGCCATTCAGGCTGACGCGTTTTTCGGAGGCAAGATGAAGGGC
>CAYVPZ010000304.1:0-6164 GCA_964453955.1 uncultured Solibacteraceae bacterium
CGCCGGCGCCGCCCGTGGGCACCGCACTCGGCCCGCAGGGCGTGAACATCATGGAATTCTGCAAGGCCTTCAACGCGAAGACCAGCGGCAAGGACCAGGAAGGGTTGATCATCCCCGTGGTGATCACCATCTTCTCGGACCGCTCCTTTACGTTCATCACCAAGACTCCGCCCGTGCCGGTGCTCATCAAGCGCGCCGTCAATCTGGCCAAGGGCTCTGCCGAACCGAACAAGACCAAGGTGGGCCGCATCACCGAGCAGCAGGTGGAAGAGATCGCGAAGATCAAGATGCCCGACCTGAATTGCTTCGACGTTGGCGCGGCGGTCCGCTCGGTGAAGGGCACCGCGCGCAGCATGGGCGTTGAAGTCATCGCGTAAGCGCATCTCTGCACTCTCCATCGCCCGGCCTTCGTATGTACCATAGGAAGGGCCGCATGCTTTCACGCCTCAGCCTGATTCTGCTTCTGGCCTTGCCTGGCCTCGCTCAGGATGCGCCCGTGGCCACGTTCGGGACCACCGTGGTTATCCCCTCGGGCCTTCGCGGGCAGATTTACTACATCCGGCACAACTCGAAGAGGCTTCCACGGTTCGAGAAATTGAAGCCGGTGGGGACCATCTATACCACCACGCTGAACGTTCCCTCCCGCGCCTTTTCCCAGGGGTTCCCCGGCGTCACCGACCGATTCGAGTGGTTCGCCATCGATTACACCGGCCGATTCTGGATCCAGAAGCCCGGTGTCTATGAATTCGCGCTGACTTCAGACGATGGCGCAAAGCTGTACGTTGACGGCCGCGAACTGATCGACAACGACGGCCAGCATCTGCCCGTTACTCTGCAAGGCAGAATCAACCTCAGCGGCGGGATTCATCGCATGCGCGTTTCCTATTTCCAGGGTCCGCGCTATATGGTCGCACTGGTGCTGAAAGTGGCCGGTCCGGAAGACGAAGAGCTACGGGTTTTCAGCACCGATGAGTTCAAGCCGCCGCCCCATCCCGAGGACTGGAAGTACAGCAGCGCCGGGGAGCTTCAGGAAGACCGGTAACCCTATTTCGCCGGCGTTTTGGCCAGTTGCTGGCTGGCCCACAGCCGGTTCGGGTTGAGCTCGAGCGATCTCTCGATGGCCTTCCGCGCCTCCGTCTCCTGGTTGGACTTTCGCAGCGCGATTCCCAGCCAGAGCCAGGCATCGGCCGAGTTCGGGTTGAGCGCGATGGCTTTCCGGAAGTCCCGAATGGCCTCGTCGACTCCCCCGCCGAAGGCGGACGGCAGGTAATACATGCCCACGCCGTGGCTGAGGTGCGCGTCCGACGATTTGGGGTCGAGTTGAACGGCCTTGTCGACGGATTCCAGCGCGCACCGGCCGTGGCGCAGGCCGGCCAGGCCCGCGCTCGACACCGCCTGACCGCACAGCGTGCCGAGAACGCGGTTGTACTCGGCCGAGCTTGGTTTCAGGTCCACGGCGCGTTCGGCGGCCTCGATGCCGGATTCGGCGGCGGAGAAGGCGCGCGGCTTGTCGTGCACCTCGATGGCTACTTCGGCGAGGTACGAGTGTGCCAGGGCGAGTTGGTATTGTGCATCCGGGTCGTTCGGCCGGGCCTTTGCGGCACCGGCGCTGGCGGCAACCATGTTCTCCAGGGTGGCGCGGTCCTGCCGGTCGCGGGCCTGCTGAAGCGGGGTCGCGGCCAGCAGAGCAGAGGCCAGAGCGGAGGCGAACAACAACAGTCTCATGCTCTTACGATTCTACCGTGGCAGGCTGCTAATTCGGGGACGTTCACCTGAATCCCCAATTAAGGGCACAGCGAGGACAGACTTACCGATGTGGATTGAGCCGCCAGCGCGCAGTAGTCTGTCCCCGGCTTGCCGGTAATTGGGGATTGAGGTGAACGTCCCCGAATTGGCCCACCCGATCAGGCCGCGGCCACGCGCAGGGCTACGTGATGATCCAGATGGGCGGCGAGTTCGCCCGGCGAGCGCACGCTGGCCAGCGGCAGCACCGTGCAGGTGGCCTCCACAGACGCTGGCAACGCGATGACCGGGCGCCGGGCGGCAATGACCACAAACGACGTGGCGGTCCAGCGATAGATTCGCGCGCCATCCACACGAGTACCGATGTGACCGGCGATTTCCTCCAGCGCCGCATCACCTGGGACATAGCCACAGCGTTCGTAGATGAGGTGGACCCGATCGGCCACAACCGTCGCCAGCCAGCCCGGACTGCCCGAGCGAAGGGCGGTCTCGATGGCCCGTTCGGCGTCGGCCCGCCCGGGAAGGTCGGCGAGGTTCGTTCTGATTGTCTCTATGTGTAACATTGTGAGCGTTATTTGTTTGATCGGCCCGGACCGGCGCGGACTGCATGCGCGCAAAGGGGGGGATCGAAGGGGGCAGCGTGCGGGGATACCGATTCCCGGCTATTTCATGCTGAGAAGGAGCCAGACCGAGACGCCGATCACGCCCGGCAGCAGGATCTCGGCCCAATGCCGCACCAGCGTGCGCCAGTTGAAGCGCCAGCGCCGCTGGATGCCGCCGCGCGCCTTGAGCGTAGCCGCCAGGCGGGATCGCACGCCGGAGGGCAGGCCCCGGATGGCGCGCACAATCTCCTCGCGCCCGCGGCGGTCGGCGATGAGAATAGTGGCCGAGTTCAGGCCGTTCGTCGTCTGTTCCAGCTTCTGGCGCAACGCCGCGGGAATCTCATCCACGGACCGGTACACGCGCGTTTCATCGCCGACCGCGATGAATATGGTGGAACTGCGAATGGTCTGGCGAGCCATGGCACGCTTCCTCAGGGGACGGCGACCTGGGGCCGCAGATGGTTTCTCACCGCGGCATCCCCCGCATGCTCCAATATAACCTGAATGAAGCCCAGCGCCGCCTTCGAAAGCGCTTTATCCTTGCGGTAAATCAGCCCGAGGTGGCGAATCATCGGCTCCGGCGACAGCGAGGCCACCCCCAGCCGTCCGCTTTCCACCTCCTCCCGGCAATGCGAAGCCGCGAGGAACGAGTATCCCAGGCCGGCCATCACGAAGCGCTTGATCATCTCCGTGGAGTCCAGCTCCATGGAGATGTGAATCTCGTTTTCCACCGGCTCCAGCCAGCCGTTGAGGCGGGTGCGGGTGGTGCCCGATTTCGGCATCAGGAGCGGCTTTGCAATCAACTCCCGGCAGCCTACGCTCTCGCGCGCCGCCAGCGCGTCATCGGCCCTGGTGAGCAGCTTGATCTCGTCGGTGTGGATCTTCACCACCTGCAGCTTCTTCTCCTGCACGGGCAGTTGGGTGATGCCAAAATCGGCCAGATTGTCCAGTACGGCCTGCACCACGCGCGCCCCGTAGGAGCGGTCCACCAGGAGCTGCACGTTGGGGAACTCCCGCGTGTATTCGGAGAAGACGTTGGGCAATACGTAGATGCAGGTGGCCTCGTTGGCGGCGATCACCAGTTCGCCGCGCGGAACCCGTTCCAGCTCGTTGATGGCGTCCTGAGCGCGGCGGCGCAAGTCCAGAATCTGCTCGGCGTACTCGGCGAAGATTCGTCCCGCGGTGGTGAGCGAAATGCGGGTACCGAGGCGTTCAAACAGAGTGCTGTTCAGCTCCTGCTCGAGTTGGCGTACCTGGGCGCTGATCGCCGGCTGAGTTCGGTAGCAGGTCTGAGCCGCTTTCGAGAAACTCTTCAGGCGAACGATCTCGAGGAAAGTATGGAGCTGATCGAGGTCCATTAGAGCCTGGTGGTCCGGCAGCCACGGGGCCGGACAATTGTCCGGACGGGACGTAGTCCGGAAATATAGTGGTTGCCTTATTGTAGCAGCACCGGAGCCTGGTGGGCGATGGGGGGATTTCGCGCGCTTTCAGCGGCCGGAGCCGGGCGACCGACAGCGGATTTGCGGCGGATGCCCCAATTCCTGAAGCCGTTCGGCGTAGTGCTCGATCAGGGTGCGTAACAGAACGCACTGTACACCAGCACCACGTGTTAGGAGTGGCACTTTGGGCGAAATGCCCCAGATTCGGAAGGCATATGCCCCCCAGAGGTCTGTCGAGATTCGCTGAATTAGAATTCATCACTTATTCTTCAGCGATTTAGGACGCCCCAGGAGAGGTGTGAGAAAGGCAGGGGGATTGCAGCACTCATGATAGAACGAAATGCCCCGTCTAATTGAAATTACCGAACTCGTGCTTCGCGATGCCCACCAGAGCCTGATGGCGACGCGCATGGCCATGGAAGACATGATCCCGGTCTGCGAGGACCTGGATAACGCCGGCTACTGGTCGCTGGAGTGCTGGGGTGGCGCAACCTTCGACTCCTGCATCCGCTTTCTGAACGAGGACCCGTGGGAGCGCCTGCGCACCTTCAAGAAACTGATGCCGAAGACGCCGCTGCAGATGTTGCTGCGCGGCCAGAACATTCTGGGCTACCGCCACTACGGCGACGACGTGGTGGAGCACTTTGTGGAGAAGGCCGCCGTCAACGGCATGGACGTGTTCCGCATCTTCGATGCGCTGAACGATCCGCGCAACCTGCGTACGGCCATCAACGCGGTAAAAAAGACCGGCAAGCACGCTCAGGGTTGCATCTGCTACTCCATCAGCCCGGTACACACCACCGGGGCGTTCATCGACCTGGCCGAGCAACTGATGGAGATGGGTTGCGATTCCATCTGCATCAAGGACATGGCGGCGCTGCTCAAGCCGCAAGCGGCGTACGAGCTGGTGAAGGGGATCAAGGAACAGTGTGGGAAGGAGGTGCTGGTGCACATCCATACCCATGCAACGACAGGGGTTACTCTGGTGAGCCTGATGAAGGGCATCGAGGCGGGCGCGGACATGGTGGACACCGCGGTCAGCTCCATGAGCCTCGGACCGGGCCACAATCCCACCGAAAGCCTGGTGGAGATGCTGGAAGGCACCGGGTACACCACGCGGGTGGACATGGAGCGGATTCATCGCGTGAACGAGTATTTCCGCAAGATCCGCAACAACTACAAGAAGTACCTCACCGACTTCCAGGGCGCGGAGACGGATATTTTCAAGAGCCAGATTCCCGGCGGCATGCTCTCCAACATGGAGAGCCAGCTCAAACAGCAGGGCGCCGGCGACAAGGTGCAGGAAGTGCTGCTGGAAGTGCCGGTGGCGCGCAAAGCATCCGGGTATCCGCCGCTGGTGACGCCCACCAGCCAGATTGTGGGCACGCAGGCCGTGTTCAACGTGCTGATGGGCGAGTGGAAGGCCATGAGCGGAGAGTTCGCGGACCTGATGCTGGGCTACTACGGCGCGACGCTCGGCACCAAGGACGAGAAGGTGCAGCAGATCGCGGCGGAAAAGGCGAAGAAGCCGGTGATCACCTGCCGGCCGGCCGATCTGATTCCGATGGAATTCGACAAGCTGCGCGGCGAGGCGCTGAACCTGGAGGGCGCCAACGGCAGCGACGAGGACGTGCTTACCTATGCGATGTTCCCGCAGGTGGCGCCGAAGTTCTTCAAGACGCGCCCGGAAGGCCCGAAGAACCCGAGCAAGGAAGCACCCGCTCCCCAACCGAAATCAGCGGCCGCGCCGGCGGACAAGCCAGCGGCCCCGCAGCAGGGCCAGCTTTCCGGCCCCATTACCTACGCGGTGACCTTCAACGGCCACTCGCACAAGGTGACCGTCGCGCCGGGCGAATAAGCGCCCACAGGAGACAGAAATTCATGGCACAAGTTACAGTCTCGAAGATGGAAGAGAAGATCGAACTGCTCCAGCAGACGCGCAAGCATCTGGAAGCGGGCGGCGGAGAAGAACGCCTCGAAAAGAAGCGCAAACAGGGCAAGCTGACCGCGCGGGAGCGGGTGGCGCAACTGGTGGACGCCGGCACTTTCCAGGAAATCGGCCTGTTCGCAAAGCATCGCCAGACCAGCTTCGGCCTGGACAAACAGGAACTGGCGGCCGACGGCGTGGTCACCGGCTGCGCCAACATCGAGGGCCGGCTGGTGCATCTGGCCAGTCAGGACTTTACGGTGGCCGGAGGGTCGGCGGGCGAGATTCATTCCGACAAGATCGTCGAGATGTTGATGAGTTCTCTTAAGACGGGGTCGCCTTTCGTTTTCATAAATGACTCCGGTGGCGCCCGCGTGCAGGAAGGCATCGACAGCCTGGCCGGCTACGGGCGCATTTTCTTTCACAACACCATGCTCAGCGGCGCGGTGCCGC